>NZ_AP017559.1 GCF_002355635.1 Halopenitus persicus
TGAAAATCATCCGTCGGATTACGGATCGTCGGACGATATTAGAAGGTTTCAAAAAACATTATCTTGTCAAGAACGCCAAGGAAGGATTATCAGTATTTCTTTCTGATGGGATGACGCGATTTGCCGTCGTCGCGCTTCTCACTCTTATTGTGCTCGGAGTTTTCGGACCTGCAATTACTCCATATGATTATGATGAGCGTCAAGTCAATTCTGACGGAGAGTTACTTCGCCTCCAACCACCCTCTGCAGACTATCTCCTCGGTACCACACAGGGAGGATATGACGTCCTGTCTCGGATTCTGTACGGGGCCCGTCCCACACTCATCACTGGGTTTCTTGGCGGCCTGCTAATTGTAGGAATCGGATTGACGATAGGGGTTACAGCCGGATATTTCGGAGATACTGTCGACACCATTCTTATGCGATTTACAGACTTCGTATATGGTGTTCCACTTATACCGTTTGCCATCGTTCTCGTAACGTTCTTTGGTATTGGATTCTGGAGTACTATCGCGATCGTCGGTGGGATTCTATGGCGGGGGAACGCACGGGTATTCAGGTCCCAGGTATTGCAGATCAAGAGACGTCCTTACGTGAAAATATCACGCGCTTTGGGTGCAAACAGACGACACGTCACATTTACTCATATCTTACCAAATATGGGTGGTATGATCGTACTGTTCTTCGCTCTGGGGGTAGGATCTACCATTATCATAACTGCCTCTCTGGCATTCTTAGGAGTCACCAGTCCCTTCGTCCCCTCGTGGGGCGTGATGTTACGGAATGCGTATAATTCTGGGTTGATGACCGAAGCTTGGTGGTGGGCGTTACCACCGGGACTCCTTATCTCATTGACAGTGTTATCAACGTTCCTATTAGGGAGAGGGTACGAGCGCGTTCAAGAAGCAGATATGGGTGGTGTCCAATGAGCGAACCCCTTCTAGAAGTTAGCAATCTAGACATTCATTACTCGACGAGGCAATCGACTATTCATGCCGTGACTGATGCCTCGTTCGAGATCGCGGAAGAAGAGTATCACGGACTGGTTGGTGAGAGTGGTTCTGGAAAAAGTACGATTGCAAAATCTATCGTGGGGGCCCTTGATTCGAATGGTGAGGTGGTAGATGGCAAAATAAAATATCGCGGGGAAGAGATACAGAGTTATTCCGAGAAACAACTGAACGAAGAGATTCGTTGGAAAGAGATATCTGTGATTCCGCAACAGGCGATGAATAGTTTGGACCCTGTGATGCGGATCAGCGATCAAGCCGTCGAACTGGCAGATACACACACGAACTGGAGTAAACAAAAAACACTCGAAGAACTTAGAGAACTATTCGATACTGTTGGTCTTCCACCATCGCGAATTAACAACTACCCCCATCAGTTCTCAGGCGGTATGCAACAGCGAGTTGTGATAGCACTCGCACTTTTATTGAAACCATCCTTAATTATCGCTGACGAGCCAACGACTGCACTTGACGTGATAATGCAGGACCAAATAATGGAGTATATCAACCGTTTGAAATCTGAATTCGGCGTTAGTATGCTATTTATTACTCATGATATCGCGGTTATCAATGAAAACTGTGACCGTATTAGCGTTCTTCATGGAGGGCAAGTCGCCGAAACCGGCAGCGTTACCGATGTGTATGATCGACCACGTCACCCATATACAATTCTACTACGGAACGCGTTTCCCGATCTTAGATCACCCGACAAGCAGCTCAGTGTTATAGAAGGGAGTCCACCCAAACTCCACGATAAGGTGACCCAATGTACGTTCGCTGATCGGTGTCCCTGGAGTGTTGACGAATGCTACAAAGAAGCCCCACCGTTGGAACAGGTCACGGAAGGTGATCAGCACGTCACGTCATGCATTCGAAGCGACGAGATTCCACAATTAGCGGAGGACTTTGGGGAAGAAAGTAGAAAAGACAACGCGTCAGAACTTGCAAGAACGGAGGGACAAGAATGAACGATATGCCCATACTCGAAGTGAAAGATCTCGACAAGTACTACAGTCAAACGACTAACGTAATCGAATCGGTGAGGACTCGTCTCCGTGGGGAAGATGTTCCTCCAATTCGTGCTGTTGATAGCGTAAATCTCCGCCTAGAGACTGATGAAGTCCAGGGGATTGTGGGTGAAAGTGGCTGTGGGAAATCGACGCTGCTTGCAACTCTAATGAACTTGGAGGAACCAACGAGTGGGGAGATATATTTTGACGGTACACCCGTCTCTGAATTCAATAAACAGGACTGGAAAGAATTCCGACGTCGTGTACAGATTATCTTACAGGATCCGTTCAATTCGATGAATCCTAAGCTGTCCGTACGCGAGACTCTCGCAGAGCCACTTAACATCCATGGAATGAGCGTTGATGAGGAACGACTCCTTGAGAGTCTTGAAAAGGTTGATCTATTACCGCCAGAGAACTTTATCGATCGCCGTGAAAGGGAACTCTCTGGGGGTGAAAAACAACGAGTATCGATCGCCCGTGCGCTCGTTACTAATCCTGATCTGATTTTGGCTGATGAACCAGTTTCAATGCTCGACGTCTCGACACAGGCTTCGATTCTCGATCTAATGAATGATCTTACAGACTCTCTGGGAGTTTCTATGCTGTACATTTCCCATGACCTAGCGACCGTTCCATATATTTGTGACCGGGTGAATGTAATGTACCTTGGCAGGATCGTCGAAAGTTCTCCAACCGATGAAATCATCTCCAATCCGAAACATCCCTACACCCAAGCTCTAATAAATGCTGCCCCAATACCTGATCCACACTATCAGAGGGAACGTACCCAACTATCGGGACAACCACCGAAACCGAAAGATATTGGTCAAGGATGTCGGTTCAAAAATCGGTGTCCGGACCGGATGGAGATCTGCAATAAACGCCCTGATCTGATTGATTTGGAAGAAGACTCGGAGTCGCAAGTAGCGTGCCACCTTTACTACAACCACGAACTACGAGACGAGGAAAGAGGAGAACGGTCTGATGTCGTTCCAGGAGGTGTAGAGCAATGAGCCGTGCCACCTATTATATCAAACGCACGCTCATCTCGATCCTCCTAATCTTACTTATTATAACGGGGCTGTTTTTGTTTTTCCGACTTATGCCAGGGAGCTATATCGATGTCATTGCTCAATCTGGGGCATCAGCGGAGCAACTCGAGGCGATTCGAGAGCGCTGGGGGCTTAATCAGCCACTTTACGTCCAGTGGTATAAATATATGATAAACGTGCTTGCGGGAGATTTTGGAACCTCTAGGGCATACGGAGTTCCCGTTATCGAACTGGTCATTCCACGGCTTCTAAATTCATTTATCCTTGTTGGCCCAGCCATAACTGTCGCCTACATCCTCGGCTCGGTTTACGGCCTCTTCCTAGGGAATAGCAAGAACTCACTTCTAGAAAAGTACGGAATTGTTCCTCCAACAATCTTCGGTACGACTCCGGACTTCTTCATTGCTATCGTGTTAATCTTTATTTTTTCAGGAGTATTGGGTATCTTACCCGCTCAGGGAATGGTTTCAAGTCAAACTTCATTGGAGCTCAGCGAAAGCGGCTCTATGTTTTCCACATACGGTACTATGGATTTCTGGATCCACTACATACTTCCATTCTGTGCTATTGTTTTACGGTACCTCTATTATCCGTCGATGATTATGCGATCTAGCGTTGTTGAGGTTAGTGGCCAGGACTTTATGTATTATCACAGACTAAAGGGAATTCCTAAGCTTCGGAGATTTAGCCATCTAATGCGGCATGCCTCGCTTCCCGTTCTTACTTTATTTCCCGTTACTATGAGTCGAGCTATCAGTGGTCTCGTACTCGTAGAAGTTGTATTCAATTGGCCAGGTATCGGGTCGCTCGTAGTTGAGTCGGTTCTACTGCGAGATACACCCGTCGTTCAATTCGTATTCATACTTGTTGCAGTATGGGTGATTCTGGGCAATTATCTTGTTGACGTGCTCTACGGGATTATCGATCCCCGGATCTCAATAGAAGGAGAGAAGGGCTAATACTGACGGCTGAATCTTTTTGCAACAGGAACACGTTATCTCGATATGGTTTCCCTCGACGACATATCTACTGACGGCTACTGCCAGGTCTTGTCGGAAGCTGGAAGATGTTACTGAACGCGATGGATCACTGCTGGATGGCTCTCACGCTGGCTTAACCGACTCGAACGGCTTGCCGGCGAGCCATTGAGGGGTTTTCTACGACGAACACCGTTCTGGGGGCCGTCCAAGTTCCCTGACGAACAGTATGAGCGGTTCATTGAGACACTCCACGACTCACCCGAAGAAGTTGGACTAGGCGCACCCGCGTGGTCGGTTCCACTAACCCGTCACTAACTCGCCAAGGAATTCGACGTTAGTACTGTGAACGCCACGCACAATGACTGATATCGGGGCTGTCCTGTCTTCCAGGACAGCCTGGCCGGTGTTACTACAAATCCGACGAACGGGTACAAGATGCCTGGCAAGAAGGCTTCAAAAGAAGCGCGACAACTTGGACGACGAATACACAGTCCTGACGGTTGATCAGACTCGACAGGTTCTCTCGACGCTGATCTATGCGTGGTCTCCCGATGGAGAGCGCCCGTCACTGGGTGTGATTGGCGCGTGGGAGAGCATTAAACTGCTCGGTGCAATGAGTGACCGCGGTGAGACATTCTTACTATCCTGTGCTGACAACTTCAACAGCGACACGACGATCCTTTTACTCGATGCACTCCAGAAAGAGTTCGGCGAGAAAATCTGCGTCGTGTTGGACAACGCCTCGTATTTCACGGCGAACGCAGTGCGGGTATTTGTCGAAGACATACCGATTGAATTGGTTACTCCCGCGGGGTTCACCGGAGCTGAACCCCACGGAAGAGTGCTGGAGACAACTCGATCAAGAACTTGGAAACCGTTCGTTCGAGACGCTTGACGATCTTCGTGATACTGCTCTCTGTACTCAACCGAATCAAAGTTCCAGATGTCTTTACGTATTTATGTCCGTGATATGAG
Organism: Halopenitus persicus; assembly: GCF_002355635.1. Classification (GTDB taxonomy): domain Archaea; phylum Halobacteriota; class Halobacteria; order Halobacteriales; family Haloferacaceae; genus Halopenitus; species Halopenitus persicus_A. The sequence goes on from NZ_AP017559.1 coordinate 5,031, forward strand.
TAGCGGCGACAGCTGAATACTATTCCGTCTTTAGCTTTGATTAGAGGATCGTGTGCGAGATTCAGCGTAATCAGGTGAATGAATATGGACGCCGCCGTTCGCGGGGACAATAGCTCCGGTCGTAAACGCTGCTTCGTCCGAAGCTAAAAACGCGACCATTGCAGCGATATCGCTGGGTTCTGCAAATTCAGGAGTGAGGTAATGGCGTTTCAATGCTTTGAGTGACTCGTTGTGAGTTGTAGTGCCGTTCTGTAATCGCTTGGTTTTGGTGATGCCTGGGACGACAGCATTACATCGAATACCTTCCTTCCCATAGCGGGTTGCGATATACCGCGTCAGATGGTTGAGTGCTGCCTTTGAAACGCCATATGCTGGTCGGACGTAGTAAGCGTACAGCGACGAACTTGAAGAGGTATTGATAATCGAACCACCATTCTGTTCAAGCATTACAGGAATCGCGTGTTTGGAACAAAGCATCGGCCCTCGGAGATTTACTGCCATCATACGGTCCCAGAATTCGATGTCCATCTCATCGATTGCTTTATCAGATTTATTGAGATCCATCGCCGCTGCATTGTTGTGTAAAATGTCGATACCACTATAGGTTTCTACTGTTTCTTCAACGAGCGATTCAACGCTTTGCTCATCAGCCACATCCGTCTTGATCCACGTTGCCTGTCCACCACTAGCCTCGATTATGCGAACGGTCTCTTGGCCTGTTTTGCTGGTTCGATTTGCAACGACTACCTTCGCGCCCTCCCTTCCGAATCGTTTCGCGGTAGCCCTTCCAATCCCGCTTCCCGCGCCTGTAATAATTGCAACTTTATCTTGGAGTCCTTTCATAACAAATGATCTATGTCGTCCTATAAGTATGTTTCAGTAGCCTATAAATTTCCTGTGAGAGGGTTTTATATCTAATACACATACGAGACTCCTGATCAGATGGGTATGTCGGATTCGTTGATTGGTACGTCGTATTCTGAAACAAAACCGCGTCTCGGTGATCTAGCTATGTGGTTCTACGGGCGTTATCTACAGTCGTGTTTAGTTTGTAGCATTGTGCCAGACGGCGAAGGTGTGTAACCACGTTTCAGCTGTGCTTGGATCAACGTGGCTAAAACAGTTTGAGAACGAAGAGGTGCGTCGTTTTATCTCACGGAAGATACGTTCGACGCTGTTACGATTTCCGTGGCGTTCGTATCTGAAATCGAGGCCGTGTCGTTGGAGCGCGGTTTGCAACCAATCCGCATCATCGACAAGAAATAGCGTGTCATCAACATCGTGTTTCTCACGGAGCTCTCTGAGAAAGATCTCAGTTACTGCAGTCGTATACGTGGAAAAGAGCCGAATATGAAGGAAGTGGTTTGTAGATGGATCGACCGCCGCGTACAACCAGTACTGCTGATCATTGATTCGGATCACGCTCTCATCAACCGCCACTTGTTCCGGATTGGCACCTCCGTCAAGTTGCAGATCGGCTTTCTGTACCCAATCGTGGACGGCTTTTCGGCTGCGTGTGACACCCAACTTATCAAGAATCGAGATGGTATTCGAAAGTGAGAGACCAGCAACGTGAAGTTGAATACCAAGCTTCATCGCCGATCGGGGTGTCCGCTCGCGCTCCACAAAATCCAAATCGATCCAGTCGCAACCACCGCTGAGGCGTGTGATTTCGGGCATAGACCACTCAGAAATCATCACGCCTCACTTTTCATAGTTAACTAAACACGACTTTATCTACTATAGTAGACATTAGAAATAATTGCTCACTTTTGGAAGCGACAGCTGGTCAAGAGCGGTATCGATCGCCGTCGTGAGTTCATCGAGCGAGTCAAAGAATCGGTTGCTCAGAGCGTCCTGGAGTTGTCGCCAGCACTCTTCGACAGGATTGAGTTCCGGCGAATACGCAGGCAACGTGACGAAGGCGAGGTCGTCACGGGCCGCCAGCTCCGTGACGGCCGACGCCTGGAAGTACGGCGCTCCGTCTAACACAACGATCAAATCTTCTTCAAATTCTTTGCATAACGCGAGAATGAAATGTTTCGCGTGGTCGGCGGTAACGTACTCGGTGAACCGTGAGAAAAAGCAGTCACCGTTTTCGGTGACTGCGCCGAGTAGACACGTCCAGTCACGTTGGCCAGAGAGTTCGACGCTCGGCCGCGTGCCGCGCGGAAACCACGCGGCACGCGGCTCGACCTGGACGGATTTCTTGGTCTGATCGATACAGACTACTGTGGCGTCCATCTCCGCTCGCTTTTTTTAATTTCGTCGTGGAACTCCTCTTGGTCGGATTCCTCAGATTCAGCGGCTGTACGTCGAGGTTTTTGATAGCTGAGTCCAGCTTCTTTCAGCAACCGCCGACAACTCGGGTAAGAGTACTCAACGCCGTAGGTTTCTTCGAGAAAATCTTGGACGAGCGCCGGCGTCCACGCCGGCGCGTCGATCCCGACTTCCTCGGGGGGTTCGTGAACAGTTCGTTCGAACTCTTGTTGCTGTGATTCTGAGAGCTTTCGTTTTCTCCCAGATCGATGAGCATCAGAAACAGCGTGCTCAAACGGTTCGTCTGTATCAAGTCGCATCAACCAGCTGTAGATCGTTCTTCGCCCAGTGTCGTGCCACTCTGCAAGTTCGGTCTGCGTTACACCGTTCTTGTACGCGATCGCGGCTAACAACCGTTGAGTCGGCTTGTTTCCGTCAACATTGTCGAGGGCGTCTTGGAGTTCTTCGACGGAGATCTCGTCGAGATGATCCATTGAGTATAGCAACAATTTCTGAGCGGAAAGTTCTAACGATTACTATAGTTCGTGAGTTCGTGTCCGACCAATAAAGTCAGTTCTTATGAAGCCCTCGGTGGTTTTTTATGAACGCACACTGATTATGTTTTTAAAGAATTTCGTATGTCGAAAAGTAGAAAACTAATATCAGATCGATGTTAATTTAAATACTTCATAATCAAATCCCTCGATGGAAGATACAGAAACTCTTGATGGGAATCGTGAAGTTCTAAAAGATACCACGCTTCAATTACTACTCCTAGCAGCGTTGATTCCATCCTTAGGAGTGACACTTATTTCACCAATTCTCGACACTCTTATAACTCCTTTTGGGGTCACTCCAAATAAAATTGGATTGGTTGTCACATATATGTATGCCCCAGCGATCATCTTGATCCCGGTAAGCGGTTTTCTCATCGATCGTTTTGGACGAAAGCCAATTTTAGTCACCGGCCTGTTTTTGTTTGGTCTTGGGGGGACAGCAATCGCACTGACTACGAATTTCACTTATATTCTACTATTTCGTGCGGTTCAAGGAATCGGCTATTCCGGTACAATACCAGTGATAATTACTGTGATTGGCGATTTGTATTCAAACAAAAACCAGACAGCAGCTCAAGGGTACAGAATGGCAGTATCTGGCCTTTCTCAAGTCATATTTCCCGTAATTGCAACATTTCTCGTAGTTATTGCATGGCAATTACCATTTATGATTTACTCCATTGCAATCATCATAGCTATTTATGTCTACTTCAAACTCGAGATACCTGTATTAAACGCCGAACAGAATGTATCCGAGAAGATATCGACCCGCTTGAGCGCTCGCTTCTTCTCATCTTACTCTATTGACCGGAAAGTGGGTTTGACGATGATTGCAAACTCCTTTATTTATGTTCCATTCATAGCATTTCTTACGTATAATTCGATCATAGTGGTCAGAGGAATTGGTGGCACAGCAACAGTTGCCGGAATTTTGGTCTCCACATTTAGTATTATCTATGCCGTCACGGCTTCACAATCAGGTCGGATTTCGACATTTTTCCCTCACCGGATCTGGCTGTTGATAGCTGGCAATGTATTTTTAGGCTCCGGAATCACTCTATTTGCGCTCTCATCTGGTATATTTGTTGCCGCAATTGCGGTTGCTATTCTTGGTATTGGATTTGGGACACTCTCTAGTTTATTTCGGAGCGTCATAGCAGATATGGTTTCAAGAGAAAAAAGGGGTAGAATAATTGGGCTAAATGAGTCTCTCACCGTATTTATATTCACATTTACCCCTGTAGGATTCAGCCTTTCATCAAACTTATTCAGACCGGAACTGCCAAGAGTGGAGGCTTTACGACTGATTATGGTTCTGTCTGGGATTTTCCTCCCTGGCGTAGGAATCGTACTCATTTTATACGCATATCGCGATCTCTTCAAGAGAGACTCCGCCAGTTAAATACTTCACCCTTATATAACGATCGTGTTTAGTTTGTAGCATTGTGCCAGACGGCGAAGGTGTGTAACCACGTTTCAGCGGTGCGTGAATCAACTGGCTAAAACAGTTTGAGAATGAAGAGGTGCGGTATTTTACTTCGCGAAAGACACGTACAACGCTGTTTTGATTTCCGTGATGGGGAGACGCTCCGCGTCTCGAACCACTTGACCCCGAGATGGTTCACGAGACGCAGTTCATCGGAGTCCCGAAGGTGTGATGTCGTAACCGCTCGACTGAGTCTGAACGGAGTCCAGTAAAAAAACTCGGCAAAGTGTGGCTACCGGAGCTATCGGCATTCGCGAATACCGAGAAAAACTAACCAACCAAATGGTCGGAATCCGGCTTTCTGTTGGTTAATCGATTAGCGGACGGATCTTCGAGAAGGTCGATGAGCTCTCCTGCCGTCCGAATGATCCGCTCGAGCTGCTCCCGAACAGGATAATCCGACTCCCACGCGGTCAAGTAGAATGCCGACCTGCTAGTGTTTCGTCTGCAATATCAGTCAACGACGTACGCAATGAATTTCGCATCAATTTCGCGTTCAAGGGTACTACCAACGGCGGGTTTATGGTAAACGATCACCAAGTATTCACGGATATGTCTCAGCAAGGAGTACAACAGGAGCTGTACGTTGACCAGTACACACTCGGACTTGTCGGACCCGATCAGGAGTGGGCCGGCACCGTCGCCGACGGGGGAACGATCGAGACCTACACACCGCCGGGCTGCTGGGGTCCGATGATTACGCCGTCGTTTCGCGGCGGACACGAGGTGACGCGACCGAGCCGTGTTGAGGGCGCCGAAGTTGGTGACGCCGTCGCGATCCACATCCGCGATGTGAATGTAACGAGTATGGCAACCAGTACTGGATCGATGGCCGAACGCGAAGGAGCGTTCAACGACGACCCCTTTGTCGATCACCGCTGCCCGGAGTGCGGAACGACGTGGCCAGACTCGGTCGTTGAAGGCACCGGTGAGGGCGCCATCCGGTGTGCGGAGTGCGGTGCCAACGCCTCGTCGTTCGGCTTCGAGTACGGCTACACTGTCGCATTCGACCACGACAACGCCGTCGGAATCACGTTGGATAAAGAGGGTGCTCACGAGCTCGCACTGAACGCCAAGGAGGTAATGGATATCCCCGAGAACTCCCGCCAGCATCCCATCCTGCTCTACGAGCCGGACGGGATGCCCGGGACGCTCGGACGGCTACGACCGTTCATCGGGAACATCGGCACGACGCCGTCGGTCACGCTTCCCGACTCTCACAACGCTGGGGACTTCGGGCAGAGCCTCATCGGTGCGGACCACGACTACGGGGTCACTACTGAGAAAGACTTGGAGAAGCGGACGGACGGCCATATGGACATTCCAGAGGTCCGGGCGGGCGCAACGCTGATCTGCCCCGTCGTAATCGACGGCGCCGGGATCTACGTTGGCGACCTCCACGCCAACCAGGGTGACGGCGAACTCTCGCTGCATACCACCGATGTCAGCGGCACTGTCACGATGGACGTTGAGGTGATCAAAGGCCTCGAGATCGACGGCCCCATCCTCCTCCCGAACGAGACGGACCTTCCGTTCATCAGCCAGCCTTACAGCGACGAAGAGCGCAACGCTGGGCTAGATCTCGGCACCGAACATGGCGTCGACGTCGAGACCGAGATGGCACCGATCCAAGTGGTCGGTTCGGGTGCGACGGTCAACGACGCCACTCAGAACGCGTTCGATCGCGCATCGAAACTACTGAAGATGAGCGAAGGCGAGGTCCGTGCCCGGTGTACGTTCACTGGTGGAGTACAAATTGGCCGACTACCGGGAGTCGTCCAGCTCGATATGCTCGCGCCGATGGACCTGCTCGAGGACCGCGGCCTCGACGGATTAGTTCGTGAGCAGTACGGACTTTGATACAGCAGCCAAGCTGAATTTTTTACTCGAGATGTAGTGCGGTCCCATACTATGGATGCTGAAATATGGTTACACACCTTCGCTGTCTGGCACAATGCTACAAACTATACACGACCGGAATAATCGTCAAAGCGACTTTGAACAACAAGCCATCCCTGGAACTCTTCACTAGATCGTGCGTCGTTGACGCCGACAACGAGCTCGCCGATCCACTGTTCGATGGTACTGTGCATCTCATCGGATCGTGTGTCGGTCTGTTCGAAGGAGACCGACGAGTCACTGGTCGTAGACATGTTTTCTCCAAACCGTATCACGGCGTTCCCGTCAACTCAGAATGCGCCGCGCCCATCGCGGCGCAGAAACATCTCGTTGGTCGCAGATTTTCGGTATTTCTTTGGGAAGCCGCCCGTTCTGAGATGTCCGAAAAACTCGCCGAATCGCTCACCGTTGTTGAAAGTGCCAGTTCCAAGATGCCGTCTCTACTCGGTAGTTCATCGTCCGAGGCAACGGCTTCCGTAGGGCCACTGAGTCGCTTGTGGAGAACCTCCTCGACTGGATGACCTCACAGGTAGTGAATCTCGCGGCGCTCGCGATGGTCGTAGGAACCGCACGTAGCTGCGCTCCCCATCCAGACGCGCCAGGCACCGAGCGCGGCCATCACATCGACGGTGTCACGGGGAACCGTCTGGTGGTCGTCGGGGAAGTACACCCGGAAGCACGTACACTCCTCCTGCGGTGGGACAGTCTCCCACCAGTCTTCGCTGGAGCCCCAGCTATCAAACATTGCCTCGTCGCTGCCGTAGCCGACCGTGACGCCGTTGATCGGCGTCCAATCCGCCGGGAGGTGGTCTGCCTGCCCTTCGAGTATCCGGAGGATGGCGTATCGAAGGTACTCGTGAGCCTGATTGTCCGCCGTACGAGCGACCTGATCGTGCTGCTCGGAAACGTGCTCGGCTTCCTCGAGGATCGTTGTAAGATAGTCGTCAGTTATGATTCGTGGAGGTCAGAATTCGCCTCCGCCCCTCTGCGGGCGCAGAAAACTTAACCAACGCACCAGCCAGAGATCCCGGATTGTTGGTTAACTCTAGAGCTCCGGATGCGGCACCCATCGCCCATCGACACCGATATCGGCCGTTGCCTACGACGATCCCTGTTGGGAGATCGCCGTATCCAACTGTTCCCAGACCATCTCGAACGCCGGCGGATCACCGGTCAGGTCCGGCAGTGTGGTCTCCCACTGGTGGCGGATCGTTTCTTGTTGCTCGTCCGGGAGTCCGTCGCTCAGATCAACGGTGAGCCCATCGTGTTTGCACTTTGCCTCGAAGGCGGGCCCCACGTCGGCATAGTTGATCGCGACCGAATCGGTTTCGAGCAGCTGATAGAGGTCGTAGTAGTCACGGGCGGCCCCGCGCTGGTAGATCGCCCGGAGCTTTTCGGCGAAGATCTCCTCGACGCTGTACGCCTGGAGGTCGAATTCGGGCACGTCTTCGTATGCGTTCGTGTGCTGAACAGGATCGAAAGCGACGTGCTCGTCGACCATCACGTCGATGCTGGTCGTGTTGGGGTGGTTGAGGACGGCGCGGTACTGAATGCTGATGTCGACGTAGTGGGTCGGGTAGTGGTCCTGCTGGGATTCGTGATGCTCCCGTATCTCGAATTCGATGCCAGAGCGGTCGGCAATCGTATCGAGGACCGTTCGGAGTTCCTGTTTGGACCCCTGGTACTCTCCTTCGACGCCAAAATCGAGGTCCTCCGAGAATCGCCACGACTGTGGGAAATACAGTTTGGATAGCGCGGTCCCACCTTTGAACAGGAGGTTGTCGCCGTAGTCGCTCGTGAAGATGCCCCAGAGAAGCCACGAATTGACGTAGTTCTTTTCGGCGTATCCTTGCCGAACGCCCAGTTCGCGAGCGAGGATTCGGAGCCGGTCCTGACTGATCATCGCGGTCAGGACTCCGTCGACACCAGCGTGGCTGGCTCGACGTTGATCCGGAGGCGATACGTGCTGTTGGTCGACCCGGTGTCGGGTCGCGTCGGGTCTAGTGGGGAATAGCCACTTGTGAACGACGCGACGAGCTCCTCGCGGGCGGGGAGGTCGATTCCGAGCCGGTCGGCGAGGTAGACGATTCGCTTGGTCGCAGCGCCGTTATCGAGACGCTTGAGGTACTCGCCGACCGTGTCCCAGGCACAACCACGGTCGTCGGCGGTGCGCATCGCGGTCGCAAGTTCCCGAAGGCCACCGCAGAACTCGGGGTGGTCTGCACAGTCGACCAACGTTTTCTCTAGGTCGCTGACCTGCACGGTCGTGCCTTCGATCGATGTCGGCTCAAAGCCGAAGAACTTCCGCTCGGTGACTGTCGTGACGCGGTATGGGACGCCGTGGATCTCTCGGCTTTGCGCTCGGGTCGGCGTGACGACGTACACCGTCCGGGGGACCTGTTCGGTCAGCCCGTGGTGGCTGAGGGCGCTGTAGTAGCCGATGTACATCGGCTCGGCGACGTGGGCGGCGATGAGGTACTCGTGGGTGGTGTACACGGCGTCCTCGCCGGCAGTGAGTGGAATGATGAGATACGTGCCCGGGAAGAGCCGGTCGAGCCAGCCCTTCTCGGTAAGCCGGGAAGCGATCTCGCGGGCGGTGTTCGGGGAGACCTCCAGCGTCGTCTCGATGTCGTCGACGGAGATGATCTGGTAACCCGCGCCAGCGAGTCGTGCAAGGAGTCGACTTTCTCGAGTCGAGAGCCCCTGGCGTATATTTTGCGTTTGTTCTATAGTACTCATACCTGCGTTTCTTACATAGAGTATAAACACGGGCCTGCTTTAGCCTTGCGACTGCCGCGGACGGCGGAGACGAGCAGACTTAACCAACGGAATCGGGGTGTGGAACCGTACGTTGGTTAAGAATTCAAGCGCCGTCTTCGACTACGTCGATGAGCTCTTCTGCTGTGGAACTGATCCGGTCGAGACGGTCGCGAACGATCTCGGGATCGTCCGACTCCCATGCGGCTAGGTAGAACGCCGAGCCGCTAGTGTCGAGCCCGCAGTACCGCCCGACGACGTATGCGACGGCTTCGGCCTCGACTTCGCGTTTCGACCGTTCCGTATCGTCGTCGACGTCGAAGTGGAGCAGGGCGTGCGCGTACTCGTGAACCAGCGTCCGGGCGAGATCAGCGTCGTTCTCCCGATCCCGAACCTCGACACGCGGCTGCATATCGACGAGACTCAGCTGCTCACAGATACCCTTCGCCTCGCCGTGTGTCCACTCCTCGGCTGGAACGATTCGTACCGTCACGCCGAGCTCATCAGCGGCGGCAGTCAACCGTTCGACGAGGTCGCCGGTGTCGCCGGTCGCTTGCGTGTCCAAGTCGGGAAGTGGCTCGCCCTCGGTCTGGGAGACATCGAACACCGGCGCGGGCTTGAACCCCACCAAGCCCTCCGACCATTCCTCGGGCGGCGTCTCGTCGTACTCACAGTCACTGTCCTCGTGGTAGCTCGGCGAGTTCTCGCACTCCGGGCACTGCTTCGTGATGATCGGCGCCCAGATCCAGATGGCTGACTCGCCTTCCTGAACGTGCCGATCGAACTCCTCCTGCCACGTCCGGTAGCCCGCGACGCGCGTCGCCTCGGGGCACTGCTGCTTGATGAGGAGCGTGTTCCGGTAGGAGTAGTCGTGGAAGCGACTCTGGACGTCGAGCCACTCTTGGAACTCGTCGCTGGCCTGCGCGTCGTCGACGCCGGCGACGAGGTCGTCGATCCACTGTTCGATCGTACTGTTCATCTCCTCGGATCGCGTGTCGGTCTGCTCGAAGGAGACCGACGAGTCTCTGGTCGTAGCCATTGTGTTCACCGAATCAAGGTCACGGCGACTGCGTCTGTTCAGACCGCGCCGCACCCCTCCAGGGCGTTCAAAAAACCGCTCTGTCGGTTAGCGGAGTTCGTGGCGTTCGTCAGCGAAGCCGACCGTGACGAGGTACTCAAGGAACTCGTCGAACCGCTCGACGTCACTGGGCGTGTCGGTCGCAAGGTGACGCGCCCACTCGATGGCCCACTGGAAGGCGGGATCCGTGCCGCCCTTGCCGTGAATGTACCACCACCGGGCCGCTTTCAGCACGACCAGCGGATTCGTCGGCGGGTGTTCGCTGGCGAGCCCGCGGGTGATGGACTCGATTTCGTCGGGGACATCGGTGGAATCGACCCCCGCTGAGTGCGTGTTGTCGATATCGACCGGGATCTCGTCGGTCGAGACGTTGTCGAGACTCTGTTGTTGACTCACTGGAAGTCACCTCTGAGAGCTTTCGAAGGAGCCCTCGCCCTCTCTAGGGGCACGAAAAACAGGTCACGAAGTCACGCCGGCGGGAGGTAGACGTTCTGCTCGCGGGTGTGTTTTTGAATTGGGAAATTCTGCTGAAACCATCAACAATTGATCGGTTATATCCCGGTGCGGTCAGTCCAGAGGAACGCTGTACCGTTATGATCCACGACTTACCCAGCATCTGCCAGAATCGCTCTGCTGAATATAGAGGGTGTGTTCATCAGTGAGGATTCGTTTATTCGGTTGTGTTTGAGAGCCAGTCGCGAGAAGATCAGTGAGTACTTGCTTATGGGGCGTATCAAAACTGTTTGTCTTTAACACCGGGTCAGCGGAGTCTAACCGATACGCGTCCTCTCTTCCGTGACTATATTATGCCGCTGCGGGCTCAGAGCGACTCCCGCCGACAGTAGAGAATAAGGCGGATATGGCTTGAAACGCACTAACCCGGTCGGACTGGGACCTCACATTCAGGGCACTCTGCATAGACCTCCTGGGAGTCTCCTTTCTCGTACTTGATGAGGAGCTTACCTGCAGGGATCACGGTGTGACAGGCCGGGCACCGTCCGAGTGTGGAACGATTGGTGGGCATCGGGGGAAATGGAGTTCTGGAGCGTGTCACACTGGGTTCCAGGCTCCACTAGCACGTAGTGACGTAGCGCTCAAAAAGGCGAGCCAACCACGGTGGATGTGGAAATGGACCTTTGAGATCGTACTAATGCACACCCTGTACTGTGGAGTTACAGGTCAAGGATTAGTTGTTCCAACTGGTCCCTCATCTCGGGAGCACTTTCCTCCGTATACTGTATTGAACCGAGGAATAGTGATAGTGACCAGATTGCAGAATCATTGACGCCGATAATCGGGTACGTGTACTCTTGTTTGAGTCGAGGGACGGGAGGTTTCTCGCCGGCTAAGATTGTTGCTGCGACGCGGATCGGTGTTTGTTCTTCAAATGCTGTGGTGGCGATGTCCTGTGCTGTTTGATATTCGTCGAGGAGCAGTTCGCTTTTGATTTCGAGAAGGCTCCGGTATTCGCTGAGAGGTAACTTGTCTTCGTAGCGGTCAATTGAGTTTAATATGTCTGTCCCCTCGGCGTATGCGCCATTCTGCTCTGATTCCAGCGCGTCTGCGATATCGTCTAAAGCTTTGAGGAAGTCTGTGTCGAACAACACAGGGACATTTCCGGTGTCCAGCATTTCCCAGACGTCATTAACGGCATCTCTGATTTTCTCTGGCGTTCCATTGTAGCAAGCGATGACTGCTTCTGCACGGGACCGCAGACATCGATGCAGTATGACTGTCTCATTCACCGTTTTGTTTAATTCTTCACTGCCATTCTGAGCGATTCCGAGCAAAACCTTCACAGAGATTTCGTGAAGTCGTGCAGTAACGGCCCAGCCATTCGCAGTGCCGTGTTCCTCGTACGTTGCTGCAGAGGCGAGGCTTCTCACGGCTTTGCTGAAGTACTTGAGAAAGCGTGTCTCATCAATGGGTTTGATGAGCTGCGCTGCTTTGTAGAAATGCGCCGCAGCTCCCCGGAAATCCGGGTCAGAGCGGTTTCTCTCATCTTGTTGCGAGCCCCATAGCTTCCCGCTCTTTTCCTGTGCTAACGCGACGCGCAAGTAGGAGTCTAGCCGGGTGCGTTGTTCGTTCGTGAAGAACTCGCTAAATGTGGATTGGAGGACGTTGATTTGCTTGATGCAGAGCTGGAGTTCGGCCCGCATCGGCTGGTCCCTGTGAGCATGACGATAGCGTTCTACGACATCGACGGCGTCTAAGTAGAGGTATTCTGCAACGCGGTTTTCGTCTGGCTGCCGGACGACACTTGCCTGGGCAAGGTCGAGTTTCTGAGGCTCTGAATATGCTGCCTCTTCGCTGTCGCTCCATAACGCGTCTCCAGAGCGGTCGTCGTCCGGATACGGATCAGGCAGATCGGAGATGAATTCGTTGAGGTAGTTTTCGAACGCGTCCGTGTCCCTATCTAGTGAAGTCGCTACAGATACGAACCGCGCATGAGTGAGGAGTTTCGCGCCAGCGGTCGGTCGTGCTGATTCGGCTAAGAGGTTGTCACAGACTTCGTAGACAATATCGTGCTCGTTCTCGTATAGATGTTCGAGGACGGTTGAGATGACTCCTTCAGTCGTAATTTTGTCTACCCCGAGGTCCTGGTATTTCTGGACTCGCGTATCGAGTTCGGCGAGTGAGGTAATGGGGTATCGTTGCCCGGCGTCGCTTCCACGAGTAACCATGTTCTTCAGCGACCGTTCTGCGTTCCGGTAGAGCTCTGAGTAGACCAGACCTGTAGGCCCGTCTTCGATACAGATCTCGTAAAACCGCAGATACTCATCGAAACTTCGCAAATGGTCTTTTGCCGCATCTCGAAGGGTCTCGTAGCAATCGAACTCATCATCGAAGTTGTCCACCAACTCGTCAAAGCTCTTTGACCTGTTCAGGAATAGTTTGATTCGCTCTGCATCACCCAGCTGTGAGGGCATAGTCTCTTCTGTCACGCAGTATAGATATAATTGGTGCTGGATCTTTCCCGAACTCTCAAAAGTATTAGATGGCGACAAGTTATTGTGGCAGACCTTATACCTCTAAGTCCAGGCTATGTCGCTGTGGCGAGCAAAGCGGAAATATGAGGCCAATCAGGGCCTCAACGAAACTGCCGACGACGCTTTGCTAGCCATTGCTATACTTCAAAATGAGAGTGACGACTTTGGTTTATTCCATCTCGCCCACGCTGACCTCACCGCTGAGTAGCACCTGTCCACTGGTACACTCGTCCGAGAGCGAATCGTGTGGTGATTATCACGCCGACAATACTCACGAACCTCGACAACAATCCCAAGTTCGTGAATGCCCGTAAGGCGAACAGAGCAGCGAGGGCTACGACAGCAGAGGCAATCGTTATCTGATTCTCACGGGAAATCATACCAAATATCAGGAGAGTCAACTGAAACACCTACCGGAAGGTGGTTCTGCTGCACAGAGCGGTTCGGTTCCATCGGTGTGGGCGTCGAGACCGTGACCGACTCGCGCCCTGTATTCAGCACGAGTTATAGAACATCAACGGGATTTGGTAGATGGTTCGACTGTACGTTTGCACTTTTTAGCGATCAAATGTTTCAGGCGAAAACCTCTCTGAAGAAGGGGATTTCAATATGGACAATTGATTGACGCTCAGAGGTCACTCAATTACTGGCTGGGCTGGCAGCCGCTCAAGACGTCGATGATATGGAATGCAGAGTGTCAGTAGGTTGCTCGGTACGTTCGACTCCTCGATTGATCGATCTGGATGATTGTAGAACCGCCGGCGTGGAATTCGATGGTGAACCGGGAGATCACGGCCAAATTGATCACGATGCGTCTTACGGTCCATGCCGCAGCGGAGACAGGATTCGTCGTCCACGCCGAACGCGGGCAGCCGCGGGTCGTCGACGCTGGCTCGTTCGTGCTAGTGACGTCACTTCCGAGATGATTGGTGAGACAGAATCGGCATTTCGTCTGGCCGTCTGAAACTGACACCCCACAGGACCGGCACTCGCCGTCGGTGGTCGACGGCGCATCGGGGTAGCCACCAGAGCTCGTCGCAACGCGTTGCCGCTGGGGGTCACCTTCGTACCCATCGTCCAGCCTCGTGTCCGGAATGTGGGACGCCTCACCGGTCGGCCGTAGTTCCTCAAAGCCGGAGTAGTGATTGTTCATCGATTGGCTCAGGATTTCCACCGGGATGGTATTTGAACCTCAGGGAGGTGCTTTACACTTCCGTGAAATGTTCTACTATAAAGACGTATCTCGGGGAGACTGGCGTTGTATCGAAGAACGAATGGACACCCCGAGACTGCTGACTGCGCCCTATTCGGTCGCGAGCTCTTCGTAAATTTCCTCGTGTTCGTCGAGGTCCTGTCGTCCGAGGAACCGCATAAGATACTGCCGTGCCTCCTCGGGAGACATCTCATCGGGAATCTCGGGCTGCTCACTTTCAGCGGCCATTCTTACTCCTCACTATGGGCGTCGTCGTCATAATCGTTCGGTTCATTGGATTCCTGATCGACGGTGCCGTGCTCCGAGAGTAGCTGTTCTGTGCCCTCAATACGTGCCAGCCACAGGTTGATGGTCGCCTTGTATTCTGGGGCAAGCGGCTCTGTATGTGCTCGTAGATACTCGATCACGTCGTCCTCATCGACATTGCCTTCATCTGTCGCGAGCGCCTTCAGGATCTCTTTGATCTCCCGATTGTAGTCAAAGCGCCGGCCATTCAGCGCGTAGAAAATACGGGTCGACATAAGCGCCGTTCGCTTGTTGCCATCGACGAATGGATGATTCGCCGCAATGAGTCGCAGCAGCTGAAATGCCTTCTCGTGAAGCGACTCGGGAACCTGACCGAAGTGGCCTTCTTGGATATGTTCGACGGTATATTCGATATCACCTGGTGAAGAGATGCCTGCCGCCGTGTTCGCATTTGACTCCACGATTAACTCGTGGATGTCACGGATATCACCAGCCGACAAATAGCTGATTGACTCCGGTTCCTCGTCCATTATTGATATCCTCTGTTACAATCCTTATCTAACCTCTGCTTTTTGCAGATGCTCCTCGCTTCTCTGTATCGCCCTTGGTGCCCATTCTATGCTCATCATCCAGCAGTTGGAGTGTGTCTCGATGCGGACGAATCGTTGTCGTTGAGATATTAGCGGCTTCTGCAACCTCGAATTGCGTCAGCCATCGTCCCTCCTCGCGACCGGCCGTGTAGAGACAGGCCGCTCGAACCCGGCCGGATGGACGCCCGTCGTGACGCCGTGCTCCTCGGCCTGCTCCGCGAGCGTTCGGGCCCGCTGTCGGATCTCGTCCGGACACTCGAGGTCCGAGGCCAGGCGCGGCACGAACATACTGGGGGAGACCGGCTCAGCGGGGAGATCCAGCTCTTCGTTTAGCGTTTTGTACGCGTTCGTGACCCGTGACTCCGCAACGCGGGCCATCTCGCTGACGTCGTCCACTAACCGCGAGAGGCCGTTGCACCGGCAGGCCCCGTAGACGCTGGCCGCGGCGATGGCCTCGATGGATCTGCCACGAAGCAGATCCTCATTCTGGGCGCTCCGGAAGAGCTGGCACGCCTGATCACGGACCGAATCGGAGAGCTCGAGGGCACTCACCAACCGGCGCACCTCGCCCAGCCCGTGGGCGAGATTCCGTTCCGCTTTCGACCGCCATCGGCCCCGGGTCTGCTCACGGCGCATCCGCGCGAGTCGCCGTCGCTTCTGCCCAGAGAGTTCGTTCCCCTTCGCGTCGGTTCCACGACCGATTTCCGTCGACAGGCCGCGATCGTGGCGAGCGGCAGTGAGCGGCGCGCCCGCTCGTTCGCACTCCTCTTCGTCGTACGCCCGCCACTCCGGCCCGTGATCGATGCGCTGTTCGTCGATGACCAGCCCGCAGTCCTCGCAGACCGTTTCGACCGCGTTCGTGGTGACCCGGCCGGCGCACTCGGGACACTGGTTCGCACTCGATTCCGTTCGGACGTCTTCGTCGAAGCCAGTTTCGTAGATGTCTCTAGTTGCCATCGATCTCACCGTGTTTCGGGAACCCGCCAGTACAGCGAGCCCCTCACCCATTGAGGAGTTTATAAACGCTATCGAGTACGGATCTCGGTTCAGCTGGATTGGAGCTCGGACGATAGTGCTTGATTCACTATTGTGTACCCCTTTACAACGGAGGGGCCTGCGTTCAGAAATGAATCTAAGATCCGGATAATCATAGAACAGAGCGACTCTGGTGGCCCCTTACACATTATAATAGTATGATATTCAACTATAGAAGAGTTCAGTCCGATTGTGGATGCGCTGCGTGTCCTCGCCGTGGCAGAAATTGGCGTCACTGTACCTATTGTATGTTTCCAAGGCTTCACAGGTTATCCAATCGCCTGAAATTTTGTAGGCTGGTGTCCTGTGTGGACTCGACAGGACAGGCAAGACAAAATACCTCTTTGAGGATACGCTTTTTAACCACCCCTGAGAACCCTGTGCCTAGTGACGAAGAAGCGAAGCGACGACCAGGAACTACAGGCTGTTTCAGAAGGTGCCCTACAGAAGGAACTGAGCACATTCGTAATCAACGAGCTCAGCGAAGACTTCGGTCTGGACTTCCAAGCCACGGTAACCGAAGAGCTGGATGACGAGTACCAGCAAGTCTCCTCCATCAACTTCTTTATCCAGCTCAAAGCCTCTCAGGACTTTGGAGAAGGCGACACAGCAAGCTTCCAAGCAAGCACCGACGACCTGAACCTGTACCTGCAAAACCCGTCACCCGTCGTCCTCGCACTCTACGACAACAGTAAGGACGAGTTCTACTGGACCATCATCCAGGAGTATATCTGGGACGAGTTAGAGGACCGTACACCGGACTGGCAGTCACAGGGGAGCAACGCTGTCAGAGTCGACAAGGATCAAACCTTCCAGGACACTGATCGCCTTCGCTCCCAAGTTTTGGAGGCTCAACACCGTATTCTCCGCCGGCACAATATGGCGATGGGAATAGGTCAAGGACTCCAATTCTCTCCAGATGACCTGTCCGAACTGGATATGCAGATCGGGACCAGTCTTGAGGACTACAAAGGCCATTCCCTGGTCAAATCAGCTGAAATGCTGAAACAGGGTGAAAGAGAAGGAGCGAGGGAACAACTCGAAAAGGTCTACGAAGCTCCGGAAGAAGATGAAGGGAAGCTGAAAGCGCTGTCCGGCCTGCTCCACATCCTCCATCCGGATCAGGGAGAAGACGAGGGTCTCCGAATACTCGAGCTGGCCGAAGAAGGCCAAGAGTTAGCACAGGATCTGGATCGCCTGGGCGATGAGAAATACCTTCAGATCCACCAGAATCACGCCCAGCTCTCCATACTATTGGACAAGACAGAGGAGATCCTGTTCTCGATGAAAATCCAGGAAGGCGATGACCAGTTCTTCCAAGTCTTCCTCACCGAGAGCCTATTCGAGCTGTTAGAGGAGAAGCTCCGCGTATTCGGAGAGATCAACGAGGCTCTGAACAAGCTGCTGGAGAACGACGAATACTACTACTACACGATCTCCCTGCCGCTGATTGTCGACTACATCACCTCGCAGATAATGGTCTACACCGGGCTGAAACTCATCGACAGAGAAGAACTCCGGGATTCAGATCAAGTCCATCCGATTGTCTCCCAGTTGGAAAGCATCCTGGAGATCATGAACGAACCCGAAACCGAGATGAGTATTCACCGGTACCTCGGCCTCTACTACTACCACACCTACAAACAGGACAAAGCGATAGAACACTTCGAGGCCACGCTCCAGCTCGCTGAAGAAGTCGAGGACGAATACATGGCCGACGGCATCACCGACTTCCTGCAGGACGTCAGGGAGAACCCAGATCCGTACGCTCCGGACGAAGACAGGAAAGACCCGATGGAGATGCCTCTCGATGAATACCAGGACCTGATGAGAGAGGTCGTGGAGGCCCAAGGATTTGACCTCGACAACCCGAGCGAAGACATTGGGAAACCGGTGAAGATGGCAGTGAAGGACATCGATATCACGGAGTACCTGCGGCACTGCGAGCACCTGCGTATCCGCCAAATGTCCACTAGTCCTCTCGGACGGCAAATGGGTCTTCGCTCACTCGGCCCGAAACTCATGTGGTGCAAACACGGTGGCGGAAGCGAAGGCCATAACCTGGAGATGCAGTTCCGACATTTCAAACAGACTCACTGCGAAGGCTGCGACCACCACAGCCCCAGAGGAGATGACTGGACCTGCACCATGGAAGACGTGCAAGAACAGGAGCAGGATCCAGAACTACAGGAAGTCGTAGAAAACATCCACAAAAATCGCTACTGACTCACTCGTCTTCTTAGGTAAATATAAGCGCCGAGACCCGGATTTGAACCGAGGACTGACGACTGCCACTCTACGGTAGAATCCGCCTGGCACAGGTGCGTGACAAAAGGGGGGTCGACACCCCGTTGTTGTAGAGAACAACAGATCTGGATCAGTGAATGAACCGATCCGAGTAGTCCAATTCAGCGTACTCCGGGTTTTCCTGGATAACCTCCCTGGCATACTCGAAATCCTTTATAGGGGAGTAGACTTGTCTGTGACAGTGCTCCACCTGGAGCTTATTCTGAAAATCCACGTGCTCCTTCTCCGTCAACTCCTCCCGTTTCGACTTCACGAAATACCGCCCCGGATCATAAAGCGCCAGAACCAGATCTGTACTTAACGGGACGTGTACCTTGGAACCAGGCCTTTCAATACCTCTCTCCGGGTCCGGCTCTGGGTTAACCGGATTGAAGATTGCGATCGGATGATCTGAGGCCCACAACGGATACTCCGTCTTGTTCACGAACAGGAACCAGTTCATCCGGTACAGGAGATCTGCAAAGCCTTCGAGAGCGTTGGCGGTTAGCTGTGCCTGCCACTGCTTCGCCCCTTCCTCGGTAGTACCCGCTTCCACAGCTTTCCGAGCTCGCTCTTGTGTAGCACATTGTTGATTTCAGAGAGTTGCTTTGACGGCGTGTTTGAGAGCTTCTCGTCCGGGTTTGCGGTAGAGTTCTCGTCTGAGTTGGAACGCTCGGAGATACTGTGTGAGGCGATCTTTTGAGATGCCTCGATGCGGCGAGAGCCACCGTCGCGCCAGCGACGCGTGGCTCTCGCACGTGTTCACGTGGACCGTGTCGTCGGCATACTCACCATCTCCGTGAACGACGTATTCGCGGTCGAAGCTCTCGTCTTCCTCAAGCGGATCGTACGCGCAAAATCCGTCAGTATAGACGGTGAGAGGCTCCTGCTGGCGGTCAGCCAGCAGGAGCCGGATCGTCGATTCGTCTGCGGATTTGGCCGGCACGAGATACCGCTGCTCGGTGCCGCGATCCACAACGACAAACACCGGCGGTTTGTCTTGATCATACGTCCCGCGCCCGCGTCGAGAGAGGCCGCGAGAGCGCGACCATCGGTCGCGCTCGCGGCCTTTTAGGCCAGCAGAGACGTAGAACTCGTCAATTTCAACCGGGCCACGGAGATCGAGTGACGGCGCGTCGAGCGCTTCGGTGAAGCGCTCGACACGCCTGTGGATCGTTTTGTAGGTGACTTCAATTTCGCACTGTAACTGCCTGAGGCTCGTGTTAAACCGCAAAAAGGCGTAGATCGAGAACAACCATTTGCGGAGCGCAATCTTCGAATGAGCGAAGATCGTGCCGGTCTTATCGTTGAACGTGCGGTCGCAATCCTTACAGAGATACCGCTGAAAGTGCCCGTAGCTGCCGTTTCTGACCGTTCGGTCAGAACGGCAGCGAGGACAGGAAACACCGTCACGTCAGCGAACCTGTTGGAGCAGGTCCGCTGCGACCGACCGACCCAAACGCATCTAGCGGAATCATCCGTGTCGGACACCGCTGACGCGGTGTCCTTGTCCTCTTCGACTCGACAGCCGCAGCTCAGCAGTATCAACAATCTCCTACAGAAGAGCGTTCCGAGCTTTATCATCGTCGGCCTCCTCCTCGTCGACGATATCCAAGTATGTTCGGAAGCCTGCTTCAACACTTCCCGGAACTTCCTGGTCCGGATATGTTGGTGAGAGAGGAACAGGTAGATAACGTGCTTCTCCTCAGGGGTCAAGCTGGTGACGTCGGCGCTATCGACCAGTTTGCCGTAGGCCTGGGAGAAAATTCCCTCAAGATCCGCATAGTTGTTTTCGATGAACTGCTCGTCAGAGAGATCGTAAAAATACTCACTCTGCGCAATATCCATCGTGTTAGAACCGAATACCCGATCCTCCGGCAGATCGTAACAGTACAGGTAGAACGGTTCCTCCGTGTCTTGGGAGAACGTGTTCAGATAGAACCTCGGGACGAAGTGCTGTCTCTTTTTCTCCCTCGCCATGAGCCTTAATCGAGGCCAACTAATCAGCGAACGGGTATAATTTTGTCCTGGCCGTGAGACCTCTCCAGATATGTCATTAGCGACGTCAGCGGCGACTACATTTCTCGGTGCCGTAGCGGGAGGTATCGTCTCATACTTCGTCTCGGGGAGAGTGGCCCGAGACCAGATCGAGGCGCAGTACAATCTCCGAAACAAGAGGGAGCGCCGAGACTGGTACAAGAAGGCGAACGAACTCGCGGAACTCACTCTTTCAGATTGGTATGATGTGATGAGCAGCGGAGAGGTAGACCACGATGTTGACGCCACAGGAAAGTTCGATGACCGGCGGGAAGAGCTCCGAAGACACGCAGCAGTCGGTCAACCACTGAACGTCGACTACGACGTCGTCAGTAATCTGGAACAGGCGTCTGCCAATCTCAGCCTGGCATTGACCCAACTCGACTCGGGGAAGGATCTGGCCGGAATTGAAAACAGGCTCGATCCCATACTGGAAGAGGTACAGGAAGAATCACAAGAGAAGGTATCTGAGTTGTCCTGATTTATCGGACCGGCTTACAGGGTTTAGTCTTCCGCAGCCTCTGTCTCGAGGACATCGAGAAGCAGGTCGACGTAGTGTAGGATCTGTATGGCACGCTGTTGGTCGATCGATTCTTCGTCCCGGTGACTGGGCGGATTACGTAAAGCACCGAATCCTCCCACATAGAGGTACATCCAACCAAGCTTCTCTGCTTCCACGTCGGCAAAAGTCAGAGGACCATCGTCAACGTGGAAGGCGTCTTGAGCCAGACTTACTCCGGTGTCATCCTGAGAAAACCCGCCTTCCTCCCTGATCCGCTCTTCTATGACTCGGAACGCAGTCCTAACGGAACTCTGGTAGTGCCCGTCGACGTATTCAGGAACTGCGTCACTCCGTAGGTCTGGGTGCTCCAGGTGGAGAATCGGTTCCTCATCCGTATCCTGAAACAGTTCATCGACCATGTCGAGAAACGCCATCGCGTTTCGCCGATCCTGATGTGTGTAGTCCACGGTCTTTCTGTAGTGGCGTATCTCCCCTCGATGGCCGTTTGCATCCAGCTCAAGCCAATAGTCATCTACTGTGAACCTGGCCTCCTCAATACCCTCTATATGCCTTCCAAGCCTGCTGTTGAACCCTGTTCCAGAATCCAGTGGAACAGTTATCGACCGTGTCTGATCATCCTGCTCGCGGATGTAACGCTTCAGCAGACCAGCTACGTCCTGAAGATCAGACCAGTCCGAGAAAACAAAGGTGCCTCCAAAAGATTGGGTCGGCGTGCTGTCTCCTGGATGATGTTCATAGGTGCTGATGTCGAAAACCTTCTCGTCACTGTCTAGATTCAGGATGGTCTCGATCCGGAAGACAGGTTCTTCGTCTTCTACGGCTTGCTCCGAAGGGAACTGTTCAGAGGTAAACTCCCGTGAGATACGCATCGTTGGTCGAATGGTGAAACGAGAGTGTAATAGGCGTTCCCTCGATAGCCGGGGTCGACAGTTCTTTCCCAATTACGGGAGATTGAGCGAAGGAAGATCTAAGAGACAAACCGAATCGTACCGGTCGGATTTCCGAAGCTCCGTGAACTCAGACCGGATCACTGCTTCCAGGTCACCCTTCTTGTCATCCCGTATTTCCATGATCAATCCGTTTCCACTGTTGTCCTTCGGCAGCGCACCTACGTTCAGCGAACTGCCGACAATTGGGTCGTCACCCTGCCTTTTCTGCAGGACTCGGGCACCACGATCCAGCACGAAACCGGTCTGGTCAAACTGAGCTGATGTGAACCAGGTAATCGGGATCTTGTTGTTCCCCCGGATGTACGAATCATTATTCACTCGAAGCCGATACTCCATCTTATCAGGTAGAAGCATATATACCGGACTGCTCAATGGCTTCAAGATTTTTTTCATCAAGTCCTTCGAGAACTCTGAGCCATCCACCTGCTTCTTCATATCTGCCTGGGCTTCCAACCAGTTCAACAGTTTGTCTTGCTCGAAGGAAGTGATATCGTCGATATCCTTCTTCACCTGGTCAGCTGCGATGCCCCGATTGAACTGTTTCATCTTCAATTTAGGAGTTACGCGGCGCTTCTCAACCGGGATATTCGCTGAACCGTAATCGTCGACATACGTGGCTTCTCCAAGAAGCGTTTTCTCGCCGTAATACTTCATAACACCATCGACGAAATTCTGGACGTTATCCTGCGTCAACTGCATACCTGCGCTGAGACAGGTAACCGTGTAAAGGTTCATACTGAAGAGGTAGTCCTCTTCTCACATGTAATAGTAGTACTGCGGTTTGACCGTTATCCCTCGCTTGTCCGCTTCCGCCAAGATAGCGCCGACAGCCTGCGCCACACGGATCGTGACCGGCTTCTTTTTCGCAAAGTCGGACGTATTCCAGTCCAGTTTCGTGAACGAGAGAATCTCCTCACAGATCTCCTCGTACGAACTGTGGCACACCTCCGGATCCAGCTCAACCGTGATCGGAGCTGGGATACGCGGGCCTGGATACGTCTGAATCGCCGGAGTGTAGCCCTGAGTGTACAGGAAGTGCTTATTCTCACCTTTCGGGGTGACAACAGTCCCACGCAGCGGCGGGTAGTTCCCTGAACTGTAGAGCCTGACAGGATCTCCATCACGCACCGTAACGAAATCCAGCTTATCGATGTCTCCAGCGCCACGTTTGAATCCTTCTCGTTCACCTGGCAGGAACCGAGAAGTCTTATGAAGCACGAACCGACTGGGTTCAGCTCCCCGACGCTTCCTCTTGTACTGGTCAAGGATCTGCCCAACTATCTCCTCCGCACTATCCTCTGTCAAGTGATTGTTCCCTGTCGACTCGTCTCTGACCGCTTGACCGCCGCGAAGCACGAAACTCTCCCCCGTCCCGAGGAACACCTGTGCAAGTGAAGCCCGAGTCTGATTCTGATTACCGTGGCGGACACGGTAGAACGAGATACCAGCGTAGCAGGTGTCGTTCTCCAAGTGGCCCAGTTTCCAGGGATGGCCTTCACGAGATTTGTAGAGCATCGCCACAGCGAGATTCCACGCCACCTCCGCCTTCTCCTGGCCTTCGTCTGCGTCGAACCGGAGCGAGCTCGGACGAATCAGTTGGGTGGGAACGTCGTACTCGAGGCCGAACGTCTTTATTCGGTCATGGAAATCAGTGTCCCCGGCCTTCATCTTCGGTTTGCTCTTGTCTGGGGGGGTGCAGGCTTCCTCGATCTCCTCCGGCAGAGAAATGACGATGACGTTCGGCGGCGGATCGTCCCCTGCAAGATCTTTGATATAGATCTCCATCAGGTCCAGCAGTGTCTCCACGCTTTTGTCGGTGGTTGGCTCGTCAGTAACGAGTTCAACGTCGCTCGGCGGCATCTCCCACGTCCACCTATCCAGCATCGTGAAGCTGGCACGGAAAGCAGAGTCAGTGCCGAGAGCCGGGAACGGAGGCTTGTGCCTCTGAGGTTCTTCCTCGTCTCGGGGAATCACCGTCTCCATCTCCGTGAACAGCCGTTTCACCGCACTGATGGAGTGGCTGGTTCCGATGAACCCGACGTAGATATCGTTGTGGCTGCTTTCCTCTCCAGGTGTCCAAGGCCCGTGCTTCAGAAGACCGGCACGCGGATCCTTTGCTTCACCGTCCCCGAATTTTAGGGACGGCTCGCCCAGCCACCGTGCATCGAAATCAGTCACCGTGATCACCCAGCTTCTGCTGCACCGAATCCGTGTCCCTGGTATCGATCTCCTCCCGCGTTCCGGCCGGACGCTTCCCGATCGATATCTCAGTGATACGCCGGAACCCGATTATCTGGCCGCTGGTATCCCTCGCTCGGTTGTGGATACTCAGGATCTTCCGCCAGTGATTGTACCTGCTGTAGGTCTGACTGTTGTTGTACCGGTGCTGAGCGAAGTTATCGTGGAGACTGCCCTTTCTATCGCCTCGGATCAAGGTCATGTGGTCGCCGTTCTCCGTGAAGTGATCCTTGATTAGGACGAAGAGGAAGTAGTCGTCGTTCAAACGCCGGACGTTCAGCTGGGCTGTCCGGTGACGGACGAACTTGGAGGATGCGTCACTGAATACCCGGGAAACCTGCTGCCCCTGCACTTTTTCGACCTCCTTTTCCAGCGCCCCGTGCTCGAACATCAGGTAGTAGTCGCCCCGGTACTTGAACGCGACACAGCCGTCCAGGTCGTGCTTCTCCACGTTCTGACGACAGATTTCCCGTGTTAAGAGGGACGACGCCAGGTCCGTGTTCTCCTCGTCTGTGGCCCAGTCGTCGAAAGACTCAGCGGAAACCGTGTCTATCTCCACGACCGACTCCACGTAATCCGGGAAATCCTCAGGAGGCAGCAAGCTGAAAACCTTGTTCGACCGGAACCTGACCGCCTCCGTATCATCGATCAGGTTCGTAACTCCCTCGAAGAAGTTCGGTACCTCGACATCTCCGATGTAGATGTTCTCTGGTGGACTGTTGATCTCCGCGAAGTTCGGTCTCAGCTCTTCCCGCTTGTTGATCGGCTCTCTTTTCTCGGTGAAGGTGTCGTGCTCGTACCGGTCACTGCGTTCCAACTCCTCCGTAGCCTGCTGGACCTTCGCAGGCGACATCTGATGGACTGTAGTGACCTCGGTAACGAAATGGTCAAATTCCTCGTACGGGTAACTGTTGAACTTCTCCTTCTCAGCTTCGTCCAGCTCCGCGTCGTCCTTGACCCGGTGGTAGAAGTCCTTTACAGCCTCATCCTTCTGCTTAACCACCTTGAAAATCCGCTCCCACTTCTCCGGTGCCCGGAGATATCGGACGACGATATGCAAGTCAAACCGGTGCTCCGCAGAAAGCTCCTGGTACTCGATCATATACCGGGCAAACTCGGCCAAGAAGTCTGGATCAGTCCGGGTCAGCTTCGTATCCTTCGTCTCAATCCAGAGATCCTGGTTCCCGTGTTCGTGAGCCCTCCTGACAATCAGGTCAGAGGTGATGCTGTCGTCCTTGGAGTCCGCGACAACATCGTATTCACGGGCCTCCCAGTACCTGCGGACAAGATCCTTGTAGAGTTCTCCGTGATGGTGGCTTGCCTCACGCCCACCCTCATGGTTGCGAAACATTACTGAAGTTGACCAAATAACGGCGTCGAAGTGATAAGTTCGTTTGGGTATTATAAAAGAAAGTCGTCTTGTGTCGCCAAACTACAAGTAAATTGCGCTCAGAGCGGCTACTAATGACACAAGACAATCCCAGCAATATTGAACTGGGAGACGTCGCCGCCATCCTTTTCGATGAGTTCGGCAGGTCCTCAACAATGGACGCAAAGACCTTCCACAAAACCACCTACTTCATCGAGAAGAAGATCAACGAACGCGGAGAAGACTTCGACCTCCCCTACTTCTGGTACAAATTCGGAACGATGACTGCCACCCAGAACAGTCCCGTCACCATCCAACACGACGAGGAAGAGTCCGACGTCCTCTGCTCCAAGAGAACAGAAGACCTGTCCCTGACCCCCCAGCAGGAAGAAGTCATCCGGGAATCCACCAAGGAAGTTCTCGAAGAACACGACGAAGTCGGGACAGAAGGACTCACCGACCGCATGTATGAGGAGGACGCCCCATACGACGCCCAGAGAAAATATCGGAAACTGGACGACTTCGTCCAGTGGCAGCTCTATAAGAAGGACGAAAGCGAGACCAATTTTGAACGAGACGAAATCCACCGATACGTAAACGAGTTCATCGACGCCTTCCCAGAAGACGAATACCCACAGTACATCAACGACCTCTACCTCTGGTACGACCTTCTCAGCAACCGACTCAACGATCCAGAAACAACCCTCGAAGATATCGAAGAACTGGTCGACATCTTCTGGTCCATCTTCATCCTAGAACTCGCCGTCGAAATCGACACCGGAACATCGAAGAAAGAAATCCAACGGGAACTGGGCATAGGAGACCTGGAAAACCGGAAGCAGTACTTCAGAAACGAGCTCCAACAGCAGGAGCGCGAACACCTATATATCGAGGACGAGAGCGAACACTTAGTCGAAGCAGCAGATGCAGTGATGGCATCTCAACTGGAGTTCACTGAGGTCAACGCAGACTAAGGAATGGCGAGCTACTACGTCGACACGAACGTTCTTGTAGGATACACCTTCCTACACAACCGGTGGCAAGACCACACCCGACGCCTTATGGCGGCAGAAAACACTCTGTACGCCGGCGATACAGTCCTCTACGAATACTGCATCAACGTCGGGCACGGACCAAGAGACGGAGAATCCCTCGACTGGTCAAAAGAAGACGGCGTAGTCGGCAAAGAAAAGCGGAAGCTCCGGAAACGGAAAC
This sequence comes from Halopenitus persicus, assembly GCF_002355635.1. Taxonomy (GTDB): domain Archaea; phylum Halobacteriota; class Halobacteria; order Halobacteriales; family Haloferacaceae; genus Halopenitus; species Halopenitus persicus_A. The sequence continues at coordinate 31,759 of NZ_AP017559.1, forward strand.
GCTTCACCTATCTCGAGCTCAAGACCGAAGACGAGGAAGAACTTGATCCTGACACTGTTTCCGAAGTCTTCATCGAGAAATTCGATGTCGAGGACCAGATTAAGCGCAAGGTCGAGAACTACTTCGAGAGAGAACTTGACCAAGACTGCACTCTGGATGACGTCGAGGACGCCCTCAACCATCTCATTAACAGGATCAACAGCACTGCGATAGACCGGAAAGACGAAATCCAGAAACGGATCAAGATCCGTCCCCGCCGTGACAGCAAGGATTACTCAACGCCCTGCTCCCAGATGAGCAGGATCATCGACGGCGACGAAGACGAATACTGTCCCGACGCCGAGGTACTCGTCGACGCGATGGATCTGAAAGACCGATTCCTAATCGACACCGTCGTCACCAGCGACAAGGGAGACATGATCTACAACAAGGATAAGCTGGAGCCGATAACCCGGTTGAGCCTCGTCTACCTGAAGAACAAGTTCGCCAACGAAGACCCGGAGATAGACGAAGAAATCCCTATAGACCAAGACTCCGACTGACTCCTCAACCCACCCATGACAGACACGAAATACGCTCCAGGGCCCATCAAATGCCGAGAATGTGGTACCGAACTCGAAACGATCGAGAAGAGTCACCTCCAGAGCCAGAACTGCACCGGCGAAGTAGACGACGTTGAGGAGTATCGGTCGAAGTACCCGGCCGCCCCAACCCGGACCACCGAGATGCGTGACAAGATCGTTGACGGTCTCAAAGACAATTAAATCTCTCTCGACCGGCGGAAAACACTTGCCGTGCCACTCTTAAACACACAACATACCCGTAGAGCTCTACCTCGCCGGGAAGGCTATCGAAGGCGCAGCAAAAGGAGTAGCCGGCACACTAGTACAACACAAACTCCAGAACACCGCTAACTAGAAATCCTCTGCCGTGAATCTTGAGAACTGCATCAGGGAACCGGATGGACAACGGTACTGCGCTGTAAACGACGGATACCAACACCAAGTAAACCGTACAGGCGTACACGAGCCAGATCCTCTTCAGCGACAGCCTGAGATGCCACCGACTGACTTCACGGAACCCGTTTCAAAGCCCTGGGAGCAAGATCTCCAGCCGGAACCAATCGAATTTGAGAGCTTCTCCGGTGAGAGAACTACCCTCGAAGACCAAATATGCTTCCAGCCTTCCGGAAATCTGTCTTTATAGACTCTCCAGTGAATGTCACAACCTCGGCCAAGTCCCTCCCGTTCTCCCAGGTATTGTCCACCCAGGTTCGTTCCTGAAGACGCCGCGTCCTGCGCTGCTTCTCCAGAATCACCTCCTGCTTCCCGTCCATCCTCTCGCTTCTCTTCTCTATCATCGACGACAGCTCCGACGTCGTCAACGTCAAATTGTTAACCGTGCCCCGGACTGTACTCAGTTCGTTTTCGACATCTTCAAGCGATAACCCCACTCCGCCGACCTCTCTCTTGGCCAATTGCCGAGTCGCCTCCACCTCGTCGCCCGTCTTCTCCTGTAGAGTTTGATTCTACGAAAGGTTGGGGAGGGTCCACTCGGTTCTATTGGCAGAAACGAAAGTGCTCTATGTTTTCGACCCACACCGGTGTCGCTGGATTCGTTCTGGGAGCCCGACCTTCCCACAAACCGGACACTCCTGCAGCGGCGTCGGCGGTTCACGCTCCCATTCTTCCAACGCAGCTTTGAGGTGCTGTTGGACAGCGTCTAATTCTACACGGATCAATGCCTGTAACCAGATGCGGGTGATTTCCACGAAGGCGCTCACGCGCCGACACCGCGATGCCCTTACATCGCGGCTTTCCGACGACAACGACCGACAGAACCATCTGCGCGCTCTCGGTCGCGCCTTCGCGAGCGCCCTACCGGGCGCGACCGAGAGCGCGCCTGTATGACGTGGCCTCAACCAGCTCCGCGCGCCGACCCGCCCGAAGCAAGCGGCCAGCGGAGTAAGCGTGGGGGGTGAGCAGCCAGGCCGCGCAACCCCTCGCGCTTACCCGCTGGCGTCGAGACCAGATTCACTTTAGCCCGGCAGCCCGCCCGCGACTGCAGGCAGGCAGCCCGGAATGGTCGGTCGCGAGCTCTGCTTCGCCGGCCCAGACGAGATCGCCGTCTTCGTCGAAGCCGGCCACGTCCAGTATGGTTCCGTCGTCGGTTTCGTAGTACGGTTCCACGCGAACGACGCCATCCCGTTGGTGGAGCCACAGTTCCAGGAGCCGGACGCCCACCTTGTGTGGCGGTTTCTCGCCGAGATCGCCCGCTCCTGGCCCCGCCTTCAATTCCTTCCCGAGGAGGTCTCGACCGTCGGGGAGAACGGTGTAGTACTTGCGTCCCGCCGCGGATTCCGCTTTCAGGAGGTCCTGCTCCGTGAGCCGCTATATTTGGAGGTCGTTGTATTCGCCCTTCGACGATTCTCAGTCCTTTGACAGTGTGTCGTCGCCGAAACCGAATTGGAAAGATGGTCACCCGGTTTCTTCCCCGTCGAGGCGAGACCAATTTTCCGAACTAACACGGAGCGTAGCTTTGAGTGCGCCGAGAACGACGGGGCCGAAAAATAGCCCCATAACCCCGAATGCGTACCCCCCGCCAAGAATCCCGAGAAGGATAACGACAGGGTTGAGTTTCGCATACCTATTGACAGCGAACGGGCGGAGATAGTCATCAGTAAGCCCGACGATGATCACGCTGTAGACGAATAATCCCACAGCGAAAGCCGGTTTCCCCGTGAGATATAGATAGCCAGCCGCTCCTCCCCAGATCGGAATCGTTCCGACCAGAGGAACCATAGCGAGGACAACCATAACGGCCGTCCAAAATACCGCACTCGGAACACCGGCTACTGCGAGCCCGACGCCGGCGACGACGGCTTGGATGAATGCGACGAAGACGTGCCCCAAAAGGCCTCCCCACATCACGCCGTTGATTTCGGTATGCAGGTCACGCTGAATGTCCGCGGGAAGCGGGACTAGTTGAGTAAACCAATTCAGCAGGTCGTCGCCGTCTTTGAGAAGGTAGTAGAGGAGAAACAGCGCGAGTGCGACTCCGATCAGGTGGAACGTGACCGTCCCGAACGCGTCGATCGATATGTCAAACACGACCGTTCCGAGCTCCCGCCCGGAACCGACGAGTTCCCCGAGGATATCTATCTCCTGCCCGGTGAGTTCTTCAACTTGAGATTCGATATCTTCGATCCATATCTCGTTAGCCCCGAAGTTTTCGAGGGCCTGCTCGGCACTATTGGCGACCACACCGATGACGACGACTAACGGTGTGACGAATCCGACAACTGCCAGCACGACGAGTGAGAACGCCGTCACCATTGGAGATGCATACTCTTCGAAACGAACTTGCAGCGGGTAGAGCAGGTAGGCGAGAAGGACGGCACCAAGAACGTACTGGAGAAACGGCTGGATCAGCACACCGGACAAGGTGAGAAGAACGGCGACTAGCGTGAGAAGAAACCACTTCCGTGAATTCACGAACGCTAATCCGTCAACCAGCAACAAAAAAGATTCGCGGTTTTCGAGAAGTTGACTGAGGTTCTTCGTCAACCGTTCTTAGGAGCCGGTATCGACCCGTCTCAACCGGTTTGAGAAACCACCGTCGGTGGGACGGCTTTGGCTACCAGACTCTTGCTATGGTGGATTCTCGGCCTCGTTCAGGAGCTCAACAGACTTGGTGTCGTATGCCCGACGCCACAGACTATGAATGGCGCGTGCAACGAGCATCGGCTCCGTTGTGGTGATACAGGATTGCTCAACGTTGGCGGAGCGTGCCTCCGGTGGCGAGTGAAAGTGCTTCTCCGGCATACCTGGTTTCGGGTGATAGTCGAATCGGAAGTTCACCCCTTGCTCATCAGTGTGGTGGAAACTGTAGTACCCTTTCTGGAACCACCGAATGTCGAATCGGCACCAACTCGCGTCGCCGATCCCGTCCGAGAATCGAATTTCGAGCTTTGTCGGATCTAGGCGGCTGTCGAATGCGGCTTCCTCGACGAGGCCGTCGAGATTCGCGAACACGGAGCGAATTCCTTCCAATGTGACGTCGTCGATCGGGCCGACGTTGCCCTCAATATCCGTTTGTTCGGTCATTTACGCCGCCGAATGGGCTGGATTATCACCGAGAGCTCCGCGTTCACGTGTGGCGGTGCGCCCTTCAGAGGCGCGGGCCGCCGCCGAACGACTGTCGTCTGGATCAAAGTCGTAGAGAGTGAGCGCTGCTTGGGCGATCTCTAGGTTTTGCTCGACCTGCTGCCAACGGGTCAGATCCTGCCAGCCATCGTCGTCCGGTTCCAGTTTGAGTGTGAGCTCGTCGATGTCGCCGACATCGTACCGCTCCTGGAAATCCCGACGCTCGGATTTGAGATCCTGAATTGCCTGGCGAATCTCGTCTTTCGTGTGCTCGCGGTGGATATCGGCGATCCGCTGCATTGCGAGCATCTGGGGTGCGCGCATATACCGGGATCCGGTGTCCGTCGTGATCGTCTTCACGCGACCGGTCTCCGCGAGAGCAGCCAGGTGCTTGCGAGCGGTCGGTTCGCTCACCCGAGCACGCTCGGCGATCTGCTTTGCGCTCTGTGGCTCTGTGGTGACGTCGATCACCTGGCGGATGCGCTCGAACGTCGTCGTGTCGGCCTTCCAGTCCTCCACGGCCGCCTCGTTAACGTCGCCCTCCCAGTGCTCTGTCGGGGCATCGGGTGAGGTCATAGTCGTATATTCAACTGGTGGTAATATAATACTTTCCTAGGAATAAGCATATTTTTGGGGAACTCAGAACACTTGTTGTAACGGCCCCGCCTTCCGAACGCTCAACGCGTTCGCTCGCGAGATTCTGCTGACGGCGAAACAACGGTTGGAGGCCGGCGGCTGGCGCGTTGTCCACGGCATCGTCGACTCCATTTGGGTGACCCCGGACCCCGACGTCGACGACGATGATCGCGAGGACCTCGAGGCGCTCGCGACGGAGATCGCGGAATGCGTCGAGGTTCGGCTTGAACACGAAGCTCACTACGACTGGGTGGCATTTGTTCCGCAGCGCGAGAGCGATGCCGGCGCGTTGAGCAAGTACTTCGGGAAGGTCGCCGGCGACGACGACTTCAAGATCAGAGGCATTGAAGCACGGCAGCGCTCGGCCCCCCGTTCTTCGAGGAATAATTTCTTGATCGAATACAGCTGAAGTGTTCTTTGACACTAAATTAACCAACAATAGCTGGGTTTGACATCTCGATGTTGGTTAATTCACGACATAGAAAAAACGGTGGCACCTCGAAGTCAAGGCCCAAGGTGATTCACGTAGAATCAAGGAGAAAGCCTTGCCCTTCACGGTGGGGAGGGTGTCAAGGCAAGTGGCGTAATTGGGAGTCAACCAGATCTTCAACTTTCTCTTGCGGGACCGACTGTATCCGAGAATCTTCCCGCAAGGTCTCGAGAATGGTCTGTGGCCGATCACCAAACCGAAACTCAAGGAACATCCCGGAACTCGGCCCGTGACTCCGTCGTTCAAAGTCGACCAGCGAATACGTCGTCAGCTCTTTCATCTTGTTCACGTAGGTTTCTTGGTGGTACTGTACGACGTCGATCGCAGATGACAGGGCCTGATAAATTCGATAGCCGATCGTGCTGCGTGCCGTTTCATCGGGTGTTCGAGCTGCAACGGCAGCTGTGGCGTCATCCGTCTTTAGTTAAGCGAGAAACCGCGTGGCAGCGGCGGCTTATCGGGACTACTTTTCGGAAGGAATGAGGAGGAATCGAGTGTGCACAACGAAGCCTCCTCGTCTCAAATTATGCGTCGGCTCACTACACTGTTTCCCTCTGAGTTCCTTGAAGAGCACGCCGAGGAACTCGGCGTGGTCGAACGTGACCGCAAACTCCAGATTCCTGCCTTTGTCTGGGCATTCGTGTTCGGCTTCGCCGCAGGCGAAAGCCGAACACTCGCCGGGTTTAGACGCTGTTACAACGCTACTGCCGATGAAACGATTTCTCCGGGCGGGTTCTATCAGCGGTTGACTCCGACGCTTGCGGAGTACCTCCGCGACCTCGTCGAGCGCGGTCTCGACGAGGTCGCTGTTCCTAACGCTGTTGACGCTGATATCGACCGATTTAGAGATGTGATGATCGCTGATGGAACGGTGTTGCGGTTACACGAATTTCTCTCAGATCAGTTCGAAGCCCGCCACGAGGAGCAGGCTGGAGCGAAGCTCCACCTGCTCCACAATGCCACGGTGCAGACGATTGAACGGCTCGACACTGCTAACGAAAAAACGCACGACAGCACCCTGTTCAAAACAGGGCCGTGGCTTGAGAACCGCCTCGTGTTGTTCGATCTCGCCTATTTCAAGTACCGCCGGTTTGCGCTGATCGACGAGAACGACGGCTACTTCGTGAGTCGGCTGAAGCAGAACGCGAATCCGGTGATTACGGAAGAATTACGGGAATGGCGCGGCCGCGCCATTCCCTTAGAGGGCAAGCAGCTCCGCGCTGTTCTCGACGACCTCGACCGGAAGTACATCGATGTAGAGGTCGAAGTAGAGTTCAAACGAGGGCCGTACAACGGGACACGATCGCTGGATACGAAGCAATTTCGCGTCGTCGGCGTCCGCGACGAGGACGCCGACGACTACCATCTGTATATGACGAATTTGGCGAGAAAAGAGTTCTTTCCGGCAGATTTAGCAGAGATCTACCGCTGTCGGTGGGAAGTTGAGTTGCTGTTCCGCGAGCTGAAGACGCAGTACGAACTGGATGAGTTCGACACGAGTGACGAACACGTGGTGGAGATCTTGCTGTACGCAGCGTTGCTCTCGCTGCTGGTAAGCCGTGATCTGTTGGATCTCGTCACTGAGCAGGCAGATGATGAGCTCGTCTTTCCGACAGAGCGCTGGGCGGCGACCTTTCGGTCGCACGCCCAGCTCATCCTCCACGAACTCGGTGAGTACCTCGGCTACTCACCACCGCCGCTGCTCGAACGGCTGATCGAAGACGCTCAAAAAATCCACAAGCAGCGACCGATCTTACAAGAGACACTCGCTACCGCTACACAACCGAGGTGTGAGGCTTAACTAAAGACGGATGCCCTCTCACAGTCCCCTCACTTGGGTTCGCAATCGCGAGTTTCTCGAAGATCCCGACGATCTTGTCCGGGAACAGTGCTGAGATAGCGCCGAGGACACCCACGAGTGTTCGAATCATACGATATGGTTCGACTGATACGGATATAATTCTCGCTGTGATCCTACACTAGCGAGAATGATAGGTGTCCAAACGGTAGCGGTTTCGAATCAAGAACAATGCGCAGAGGCTGCTTTACGAATATACATCCCGAATACTCAGGGGTTCGGGGCATACAGGGCGTAGAGAATCGACAGCATCCCGGCTGCGGTGACAACTGCTGCGACGAATCCTGCTTCGAAGATCGACACCTGGAGGAGTTCGAAGAGGACGCCTTCGAGAAGGCCGCCAAGCCCGACCAGCGCGAAGCCGGCGGCGACGTACAGCAGCAACTGTGTGTGATGCCGTTGGTATCCGCGATACGCCTGGTAAGCGATGACCAGCGCCAGCGCGGTCGTGAACAGCTTGCCGATGACGAATAGTGTGTGTTCCATAAGTCAGTCTCCCCGCATCTCCTCGAAGATGGTCGTAATCCGGTCGGCGGGGTCCGGTCGGACGTCGATCTGGACATCGAACCCCTCCGCCTGCAGGAGGACTTCGACACGTTCGAGGCGCGCTTCGTACTCGCTGTAGTGCCGGCCACCGGGGTCGACGTGCGTGTACTCCTCGAGGAGGCCCTGCTCGACGAGGTGCGTGACACGGCGCGAGACGGTCGGACGCGACATGTCGCATTCCTCGCTGAGTTCCCTCGCAGACAGTCGGTCGGTCTTCGTCGCCACGAGGATGTCGCGGGCGTACTCGTCGTCGAGTGTTGCGAAGATGTCCGACGGGTCGGCCTCCTCAGTCACACGTCCGTACTCGCGACAGGAGGGTAATATATCCCGCCGATTTTCTGACTCAGAACGCCGGCTCGCTATTATATCGTCTTTCTCCGCGTACTGATAGTTGAAGGTGCAATAATTATGTCCACACTCGACTCCGGCATGAACCAGCTCGAGAGCAGAGTCGGCGGCCTGACCGTCGGCGGGAAAGTCCACAGCCTCAGCGCGTGGTTCGTGCTCGCGCTCCGCCTTATGATGGGCTACGCGTTCGCGTACTCCGGATTCACGAAGATCACTGGCGAGTTCGCCGCCGGCGGCTATCTGTCGAACGTCGCCGCGACGAACGGCAACCCGCTCGCGGGCATGTTCGCGTGGATGGGCTCGACGCCGTGGTTCGTTGAGTTCGCGAACGTCGCCGTCCCGTGGGGCGAGCTGTTCATCGGCCTCGGCCTCCTCGTGGGTGCGTTCGTCCGCCTCGCGGCGTTCTTCGGCGCGCTCATGATGCTTATGTTCTACTTCGGGAACTGGGACATGGGCCACGGATTCATCAACGGTGACTTCGCGTACATGCTCGTGTTCCTCGCGGTCGCCGCGTTCGCCGCAGGCCGCATCCTGGGCCTCGACCAGTACATCGAGAATTACGACGTCGGCGGTGAGACGCTCGTCGAGCGCTACCCCGCCCTCGAATACATCCTCGGCTAACCACGCCGAGACCTTTGGGAGTACAACAATGCAAAATTCAATTCAAGCACGCGGGATTCGTTCTCTGGGACTCATCGTCGTTGGAGCGCTGGTTCTGGCCGTCGTCGCCGGAATGGCGCTAACGCACGCAACCGTCCCAGATGCAATGATGTGGAGCTGGCACGACGGTATGTGGAACGACGGCCACATGGCCGGATGGGGTAGCTGGGGCTGGGGGATGATGCTGTTCGGGCTCCTGTGGATGGCACTCCTCGTCGCCGTCCCCCTCGGTCTCATCTACTGGCTGGGGACGCTGTCGCATTCGAACGGCCCCGCCGAGGAGAGCGCACTCGCCGTCCTCGAAGAGCGGTACGCCCGTGGCGAGATCGACGACGAGGAATTCGACCGCCGTCGGGCCCGTCTCACACCAGATGATAGACGGTAGCGGACGGTCGTTCCTTACTCGCTGACTTCGGTTTTCACGACGGTTGCTGGACGGGTCGTCAATCGGAGGACGCGGTCGGTGACACTGCCGAGCAGCGCACGGTATTCATCCGGCCGGCGTTTGGTGCCGAGGACGAGTAGATCCGCGTCACAGTCGTCTGCGTGGTCGACGATCGTCTCAGCGGGGCGCCCGTGTTGCATCGCTGTCTCAACGTCGACACCGACGTCCGACGCTCGGCGCCGGAGCGCTGATAGCGTCTCCTCGCCGTGTTCTTCGAGACCGTGTTCAGGGCCTTCGGCTTCGTCGACGTACTCGTCGCCGCTGTACGCAGTCACGACGTCCTCGTCAACGACGTAGAGCACATGAAGGACTGCGTCGTGGGCGGCTGCGAGTTCGAGTGCGTGCGTTGCAGCTTCTTCGGATGCGACAGTGCCGTCGGTCGACAGGAGAATTCGGTCGTACATGTAGTCGGATTTCAAACGGGGGTACATTAAATCTGGATTCCAGTTCTCACCGGTCAAGAGAGTCCGCTGTCAACCGTTGATCTTCGGCGAGACGTTCGTCAGTGGTCGTGTCCCTCCATCACCATCGGATGTCCGGTGGCGTATTCGTCGGGGGCCTCCTCGAAGGTCTCCTTGCAAGTCTTCGAGCAGAAGTAGTACGTCTCGCCGTCGTGCGTCGCCGATGGCCCGCCGTCGTCGGTCCGCATCCCGCAGACCGGGTCTCGGTACTGACCGGGAGCACCGAGGCCCTTCTTGTATACATAGAGGAGAAAGCCCGAAAGCGCGAAGGCAATGATGTTGAGGTAGAACGTGTAGTTGAGTTCAAAGTACGTCTGTTCGGTCGCCGTCTCCCCGCCGGCCAGGTCCGGAACGATGCCGAGCGCATCGAACAGCACCTCCATCAGGAAGCCGGTGAACGCCATCGTGACGAAAAAGACGCCGAGGATGTACAGCATGATCTTCCAGCCGTAGTACTTCCGGTAGACGTTCAACACGGGAATCGTGATGAGGTCGGCGTAGACGAACGCGATGACGCCGGCGAAGCTGATGCCGCCACCCCAGAGGGCGACGGCGAACGGGACGTTGCCCATACTCCCGACGAAACTAATGACGGCGATGGCGACGCCCATAATCGCGTTCTCGGCGGTCACGAGCAGGCCGTCACCCTGGATGAACAGCGTGTTCCAGACCCACTGCGGGACGAAGACGATGACGAACCCCGAGATGAGGAAGCCGGCGATGACGTCCTTCCAGATCATCGACCACTCCTTGCGGAACTGGTTCCCGACCTTGTACCAGCCACCCCACGACCGTAACTCCTCGCGCCACCCGCCGCGGCTGGACGTCTCCTGCAGGTACGTTTCCAGACAGCCCTCCGAGCAGAATTCCAGCGTCTCGCCGCCGTCAGTGGTGAGGGTGTACTCGTCTTTGCCTTCCATCCCGCAGGTCGGGTCCTCGGTAATCCCCGCTTCCTGATCGCGTTCGTTGAGCGTCGCCCGGACCTCATCGAATAGATTCTCGGGGAGTGTAAGATGGACAATAACGGCCATCACGACGATGAGAATGAGACCGCCCAGCAGCTCCGCGAGAAGGAACTCCCAGCCCAGCAGGATCAGAATCATCAGCCCGAGTTCGACGATGAGGTTCGTCGACGCGAACATGAAAGCGAGAAAATTCACCGCGTGTGCCCCCTTCTTGAACAGTCCCTTCCCGATTGCGACGGCGCCGAAACTGCAACCGCTGCTCGCCGCTCCGAAGACGGTGGCTTTGGTGAGCCCGCTGAGATCACCGTCGCCCAGGACCTGAGCCATTCGTTCCTTGGAAACGTAGACCTGGACGAGGCTCGTGACCGTGAGCCCCATAATGATCGCCCACGCCGCCGTCCACAGAAAGCCAACACCGATGCGCAGGGCTTCAAGGATGCCATCAGTCATCGTCGCGACCATAGGTATCATTTCGACGGGAGCATCTTTTGCAGTTTTCCTTCTGATAGTTCGGTTCAGAGCCCTGGTAAGTAGGGATTCAAAAGAAAACTGGGTGGCAGAAAGCGGAGGTCCAAGGCACAACCGCATTGAATAGTCAGTACGTAGTATTAGTTGAGACCCGATCTCACGGAGGGAACACACTATGCCGACAAAAACAGACGATACGCGACTGGTTACGCTCCTCCTCGTTATCATCGGTGCCGTATTCATCTTCCCGCTGTTCTTCATAGGCTTCGGGATGATGGGATTCGGGCCGATGATGGGCGGGATGTGGGGCGGTGGAATGTGGGGTGACGGAACGATGTCAGGCTGGATGTTCGTCGTCGGCATCGCGATGCAGCTCCTGTTCCTCGCCGCCCTCGTCGGTGGTGGGTATCTCGTCTACCGCGCAATCACGGAAACCACGAGTGACTCAGACCAGGCACTCGAGGAACTCCGTCTCGCCTACGCTCGCGGCGAGCTGACGGACGAGGAATACGAACAGCGACGGGAGGCGCTTGAACGAGATACCTGATTCCGATTCGACGAAGCTGAGCATGACCAGCAAATCTGACCAGTTCCACGGGACGGCACGTCCGTCACTTCCAGCGTGGCTTGACCGATACACAACGCTGGGACTGTATGGACTTCTCGTCGGTACTGGACTCTGCCTAGTCGCGTTCCTCACGAATCCAGTTCCCGATCCCTCGTTTCCGTGGGCGACGGTTCCCGAGTCAGTACGATTGCCAATTGAGCAGCCCCGAATCGAGCACTGGCCAGTGACCTACACGGTCGGAATTTGGTTGTGGATCATCGGCTTACCGGCGTTGTTCCTCGCTGGCTACAGACGGTTCGATACTCGAACGCCATTTGGCTCAACGATATGGCTCGCTGGGCTTCCGACGCTGGCGATGCTCAGCTGGACAACATACTGTCGGTTCTTCTGGCCGAAGCTCCATCCACCAACCTGGAATGCCCCCTCCTACACGTTCGTCTGCTGGTTGTACTGCTCCTCATATGACGTGATCTGGAGTAACGCAGCATACGTGATTGGGCTGTTCGGAATCGTCGCGACACTCCTCGCCATACGACACCAAGACGCAGATGGGTATGCCCTTCTCGGATTTGGACTGCTCGCACTCACCCTCGGATTACCAGCTCTGTACGAGGGATACCGACGGACGGCACGAAGGGCGACCTGAAGAACTTCTTTCCGTGATAATCGCTTAGCACAGGTATGTCCACGACTGTCGAGACGCCCGACACTGACGAGACGTGTACGTACTGTGGGTCGTGTATCTTCGACCACGACCCTATCTGTGTCCGTGACTGTGACGACGACTGTGGGTCACCTATCTACTTCTGTAATTATGCCTGCCTCTCGGCGTACATCAACGAAAATTCCCTTACGACGGGTAATGCATGTGAGTGGAATCCAAACGAAAGTGACTGTTGCTGACAGAGTGTGTCAGTAGATACGTAGCCTTCAGCGACCGGTTCAATCGTTCCGTATCGTATCTAATGAATCCCAACAATCCCGAGGTTCTCCCTCAGGCGTCTCTGTGGGCACGAACGAACGCACGTCGCAAGACTGACAAGAGCACGTACGTCTCGTACTTCTGAGTCCGGCAGTGCTCGCAGGGCTGCATGTCCGCGACAATCTCTTCGATCGCATCATCATACTCGTCGGTGAGCGTGGCGAGCGCGTCCGTAATCTGTGGCTGGACGGCGTCGATCATCTCCTCGACGGCCTGGTCAGCGGAGTCGGGTAGCGAGTACGAGAGAACGATCGTATTCGCGTGATAGTACTTCGTCGTCCCACCGCGCCCCTCCTCGAAGCGGACGACGTCGACAAGGCCCGCGTCCCGGAGCTCGTTGATGTGGTGGCGGACCGTGTTTTCCGTCCGGTCGACACCGCGGTCGCCGAGGCTCGCGTGGACCTCAGTCGCGGTCAGTGCCTCCTCTGACAAAATATCGAGGATCATGGCCCGCATCGGCTCGTCGATTGCGTCCGAAACTCGAGGATCGCGTACCGCGATGTCCTCGAGTCGGTGATCGGTACCGGAACTGCTCATACGGGAACTGAGAGTGAGCACGCGGGAAAAGGTAGCGGGATGCCAGCGAAGATCCGCCCACCGAAGAACGAATCTCAGACGGAACCACGAGGGTGAAAGCCCTAGACGACCTGTTTGACTGTTCCAATAACCTGTATCTGTACTCGAACATATCATCTAAAAAATGTTTATTGGAATACGGGCACTACCTCAATCTGTAATGAGCGACACAACCCAGTTCCGCGTACTCGACTTCGACTGCCCGACCTGTGCGAGTACCGTCGAACGCGCCCTCTCGAACGTCGACGGCGTTCAGCACGTCGAAGTCCACTACGCGACCGGCCGCGTCGAGATCGAGTACGACGACAGCGCCGTTGATCCCGACGCCTTCGCACAGACCATCGAGAGCCAGGGCTACACGCCCCAGCCCGCCTAATTCCATGAACAAACAATCGATCACGCAGTACTACCGCAAACACCGGAAGGCCATCGTCACGGCGACGAGCGGCCTGCTGTACGGCGGTGGGTGGGGCCTGGGCTACCTCACGAGTTTCGAGATGGCAAGCACCGCCATCCTCGTCCTGGCAACGATCGTGGGTGGCTACGACATCGCCAAGACCGCCTACCACGAAGTCTCCAACCGGACGCTCGGCATCAAGACGCTGGTGACGCTGGCCGCCATTGGTGCCATCGTCATCGGCGAGTACTGGGAAGCCGCGGCCGTCGTCTTCCTGTTCAGCCTCGGCAGCTACCTCGAAGGCCGGACGATGCGGAAGACCCGGACAGCCCTCCAGGAGCTGCTGGAGATGACGCCCGATACGGCGACCGTCCGTCGCGACGGGGAAGTCCAGGAGGTCCCTGCCCGCGAGGTCGAAGAAGGCGAGGTCGTCATCGTGAAACCGGGCGGGAAGATTCCGATCGACGGCGAGGTCGTCGACGGCGAGAGCGCCGTCAATCAGGCGCCGGTCACCGGCGAGAGCGCGCCCGTCCACAAGGCCGACGGCGACGAGGTCTACGCCGGGACGGTCAACCAGGAGGGCGCTCTGGAAATCCGGACGACGGGTGCGGGCGCGGATACGACGCTCGAACGCATCATCCGCCGCGTTGAGAAGGCCCAGGAGGCCCAGTCGCCGACCGAGAGCCTCATCGACCGGTTCGCGAAGTACTACACGCCGGCCGTCATCGTGTTAGCAATCGGCGCGTATGCAGTCACCCAGAACGCGATCCTGTCGCTGACCTTGTTGGTTATCGGCTGTCCGGGCGCGCTGGTCATCGGGCCGCCGGTCAGCATAGTCTCGGCCATCGGGAACGCCGCCCGGTCCGGCGTGCTGATGAAGGGCGGCGAACACCTCGAACGTGCCGGCAAGATCGACCTCGTCGCCTTCGACAAGACCGGCACTCTCACGAAGGGCGAGACCACCGTCGCTGACGTCGAGGGGTTCGGCGTCGCCGGCGACGAGGTCCTCTCACTCGCGGCGACCGCCGAGAAGAAGAGCGAACACCACCTCGCCGACGCCATCGTCGACGCAGCTCGCGAGCGCCCGACCGCTGCGACGGACGGTGGGGCGACGGTTGCCCAGGCAGACGATACGGACGCGGGGCGCCAGTCGATCCCCGATCCGGACGACTTCGACGTGGTCGCTGGCAAGGGGGTTATCGCCCATACCGATGCCCACGAAGTGGTCGTCGGCAACCGCGCACTGCTGGACGACCGCGACATCGACGTCCCCAGTCAAGTCGCCGACTACGTTCGCGAGCGCGAGGAGCGCGGCGAGACGGTCGTCCACGTCGTCCGTGATGGGGACATCATCGGTGCAATCGCGCTGCGGGACGAACTCCGAGAGGCCGCTCCTGGGGTCGTCGCAGCGCTTCAGGACGCCGGCATCGAGACGGTGATGCTCACCGGCGACAACGAGCGGACGGCCGCCGCTGTTGCCGAGGAAGTCGGGATCGACGAGTACCGCGCCGAACTCCTCCCCGAGGACAAGCAGTCCGTCATCGAAGCCTACCAGGCCGACGGCCACGTCGTCGCGATGGTCGGGGACGGCATCAACGACGCGCCGTCGCTGGCGACAGCCGATGTCGGTATCGCGATGGGTGCTGCGGGGACGGACACCGCCATCGAGACGGCTGACATGGCGTTGATGGCCGACGACCTCGAACGCATCCCGTACGCGGTCAAACTCAGCAAGGCGACGCGCTGGAACGTCCTCGAGAACGTCGGGCTCGCGGTCCTGACCGTGACCGTTCTCCTCGCGGGCGTGCTCACCAGCTACGTCACCCTCGCGTCGGGAATGCTGGTCCACGAGGCCAGCGTCCTCCTCGTCATCCTCAACGGGATGCGGCTGCTCCGCTACTGACCACCAGACACGATCACCACCACTCATGACATTGAACTCGACTGCGACCGACGCGACTCAGGCTAGAACCAATTGGCAGGTCGACTACGACGTTGACCTGATCGAAATACGGGACCCCGTCGCGGAGGCCCTCGGCGTCCTCGAACCGGGCGACCCGTTCGTCATCACCTACATGGACGCGGTGAAAGAGGCGGGCCACTCCTGTCCGACCGCCTCGGGCGCCTACCGGATCGTCCAGCTCGGGCTCGACGCCCTGTATCCCGACGACTATCCAGTCCGGAGCGACATCGAGGTCCAGGCGGCCGGCCCGCGGGACGATGCTGTCTATGGTGTGATGAGCCGCATCATCTCGTACGTCACTGGCGCGACCGAAGACGACGGATTCAGCGGGCTCGCCGGCGGCTACGGCGACCGCCGCGACCTCCTCGTCTTCGACGCGTTCGATCCGGACACGGCGGAGCCGACGTTCCGGTTCCAGCGAACCGACACGGACGAGACCGTCGAGGTGACCTACCACGTTAGTGACGTTCCTGACGGTGGACCTGCAATCGGGAATCTTCAGGGGATTCTCGACGGATCGGCGAGCGACCAGCAACGGGCGGCCTTCGCGGAGGCGTGGCACCGCCGGGTGCAGGTCGTCCTCAGCGACGACTCGCTGTTCACCGTCAAAGCGGTGTGAACGCGACGGTCTACCCCTCACACTCGGAATAAGTTACTGCCGTACGCTATCGATCTCTTCGAGCGCCTCAGTAGCGACATCACCGAGTTCTCCCGCCTCGATGTGTGAGTACCGCTCTCGAACCATTTCTTCAGAATTATCCAGATACCGGGCCGCCACCGTGTACCCGAACGCGCGGACGAGGACCTCACCCATCCCACGACGGCCGCCGTGCGGAGCAAGATAGTCGTGTTTCGGGTGGTCGATATCGATCTCGGCAGCCTCTGAGAGTCGCTGAAGAATCGACCGTGCGCCGTCCGTCGTGATCGACGGCGGCCGAATGTCCTCATCGAGCGCCAGCAGCAGGTCGCGAGTGTACTCCGCACGGCGTTCAGTGATTGCTTCTGGGCGTTCCCCTCGTTCGGCTAGCTCTTCCCGGACGAGCTCCGCGAGCGTCCGTTGGTCGAACGTCGGAAACACCGGCCACCGCTCCGTCGGCGGGTCCATCAGCTGCCGATAGCTTCGCAGCGGTGAAATCACCGGATCGGGGAGACTGGCAGCGTCCCACTGCTGTTTCTTTCGGTAAACGTCCATACTCCCGTCGTCGAGGGACAGATCCTCCCAGCGGACGCCACGCCGGCGCGGATCGTTTGGGTCCCGAAGGAGTTCCCCAACGCGGACAGCTGTGTACGCGAGGACGAACACCAGAGCCCGGTCACGAGCCGCCTTCAGCGCCGCGTAGCGTCCTCGCTGCTTGTCGAGGGGGTCAGTATCCTCCGGGAGTGTCGTGTACGCCTCGACGGCGTCGCGGGCCCGTTCGTCGACGTGGCGGGTGAGGGCGTGGCGCTGTTCGGACGTCCAGGCCTGTTGGTCTCCGGGCTTTCGGCCGTCGTCCTCCGGCAGTGGCGCCATCGCACTCGCTCGCTGCGCGTAATGCGCTTCGAGATATCCCTCGTTGACGCACCAGCCACACCACGCAGAGATATAGCGGTAATAGGTTTGTACCGTGTTCTGCTTGAGTCCCCGATCACCGACGAGATGCCGGGCGTACTCCCGGAAGACCCGTTCATCGAGGTCCTCGAAGGTTGGTTCACGGCCAACGTTGTCGGGGGAAATTCCGGTCCAGTGATTGGCACCGCGGTCACCAGCGGCCCACTCGGCGAACCGCTCGAGCTCGCGCGCAGCGTTGCGTCGATAGTTCCCGCCGTCACCACCTCGGCCTTTTCCCTTGTCCTGGAGGTACCGCTTGAAGCTTTCCACAAGAGCGTTTTCGGGACGAGATGAACGATCTTCAATCACCAGTCCTCACCTCGATGTGGATCATTTGAATTCGTTGGCCGTGATAGTCTCGAGATATTCGACGCTGACGTACCGAAATTCGATCCGGTCGCTGAATCCATATTGAGGGAGGAGCGTCTCGGCCGCGTTTCCTGCAGGTTTGTCGGTCGTCAAGAGAACGACGTGCTCCGCCTCCTCGGAGTCGAGCAGCTGCGCAGCAAGCCCGATAAGCGCCGTATCCGCTTTTTCGATACTGTCTTCGTCGCGGTCGGTCTCGTTGGCGATGAATCGACGCGCTTCGTCCATCACCGTCGAGACGAGTGGATTGGCGTAATCGAGTTCGTCGGCGACGACGATCCAGCCCTCCTCGAACCCATCGGGGTAGGGGATATTCCCCGAGGGATACGCGTCGGCTGCGGGATCGCCCCCGAGTTCTTCGTAGACGCGCTGGGGGATACGCAACGAGACACCGATCTGTCGAACTGATCGGCGAAGCCTTTGGAATTTGTCGTTGTCCGGCCCCCCACACCGGACGAAGATGCCAGTATCGGCGATGTAGACCGTCGTCATACGGCCGCGTCGGCGTACTCGGTAGCAACGGGTTCCAGCGCCTGGAGGATGATCTCCGCCTCAAGCGGCGAGAGGTCGAGTTCCCGGGCCGCAATCCGATGGTTGACCGAGCCGTCGACGTACTCGTAAGCGTACTCGAGGACCACAGCGAGACCATCCAGACCGTGGCGCTCGATGTAGACGTCAATGTCCTCGTCCTCGTCGCGGCGAGCAACAGCTGCGATAAGCGCCGGCGTGATCGTTTGGGTCTCGCCATCCGTCGAGAGCGTGAGTGCAATCGACTCGGCGTCGTATTCGTACGGGCGCTGCTCATGAGTTTTCTCCACTAAGCCAGCGGTTTCGAGGTTTTGAACGTAGTCGTAGGCGGTCCCCTGTGGGATGTCGAGTTCGTCGACGATTTCGGAGACGGTAACAGGCCCGTCCTGCAAGATGTGGGCGTACAGCTGAGCGAGTGCCGGTGTTTCGAGGAGATCGACAACCGTCTGCAGCTGCTGGATGGGTGGTCGACCAGGTCGAGGAGGTGAGTGGGCCATCTTGGTTATGAATTATAGATAATTCGTGATAAGACTTCTGGCAATGGGTCGGAACTCGCAACCAATCCAATACTCGCAGAGAGACAGGTGCTTTCAGCGCCCCAACCCCAGGGGAAGCGCCGTCGTGAGGTGTTTGTAGCATTCGTGCTTCACCGACGGCGGCGGGTTACTTCAATTTGGTCGTGATTATTGGGGTAATCAGGACCAACTTAATATACGTCGAATATGCCGCAAAACACAGGTACAAGCCCTGAAGTCTCTCTATCTGTGATTATAAATTATATACCGCTATACAGAATATGTGCTAGCCAAGTTACTGTGTCAAAAAACGCATCCCCGAGGAAATCGGCTTGAAATTGGGAGACTGAGTCAAGATCCACTCTGCTGCTTGCTCGCTCGCTGCTGCGGGCTGTGCTATCATTAAGAACGAGACTCCACCTGCACAAATTGAGTGATAAGTACAGCTCGGGTCCGTTCTATCAATCCTCTCTATGAATGAATCGCTAGTTGACTCGATCGCCCTTTACCACTGTCCGAGGCGGTCTCTGTCACATAAGCCTATAACGTCACCCTGTAACAAGTGCCCATAACGTACATCTGTTACAGAATCCTATAACAGACATCTGTTACAGATACTATATAGAATCTAAACCTCGCATCTGTTATTGATAATCTAGCAATTCAACACAGACATCTAGTACAGATAATCGAAACAGATATTCGTTACAGACGATCTAGCCACATCCAATACCGCAATCCAGAAGGGTTATAGAAATCTGTAACAGATGTCTGTAACAGACATCCATCCCGAACGTCTGACACAGATTTATGTTATGGGAAGTGGAATATCGAGTCGTATGATCACGGCTGTTGTCTACTCGGAATCGGGCGGAACGTACAAAACCACCATGACTGCCAACATTGCGGTCGCGTTAGAGCGAATGGGCCAAAGAACCCTTGTACTGGATCTCGATCCACAGGAAGGGAATCTGACCAGCCTTTTTGACGTCGGTGCGCACCGGAATGATCCGGACGCAGACAATCTGGTCAAGCACATCCTCGATATGCCGGATGGGAACTTCCAGGATCTAATTGAAACGACGGCCGAAGGCGTCGACATCATCCCAAGTCACGATATGCTTGGTGACTTCACGTCGAATCTGGAACAGAAAATCTCCTACGAGACAGGGATGAAGAATATGAGTCGCGAAGAGTACCCCCGGTACGAACTGCTGTACGATCTACTCTGGAACGAGCAAAAGTTACACGAGGAGTACGATGCAGTTCTAATCGATCCAAACGCACGGGCTGAAGACTTGCTATACAATGCAATCTACGCGCTACGCACGCTCGTCGCGCCGGTCAAGCCAGCCGGAAAGGGTAATCTGAGCTTGGAAGGACTAGAGGAACTCGTCGGGAATATGGAGAGTCAATTGGATATCGAGATCGGACTGTCCTGTGTCGTCCCATCAGGTGTGGGTCAAACGAATGCCCACCAGCAATACCAACAACAGTTCGAGGACACCGAGGCATTTGCCACCCCGGTCACCATCGGGAATCGAGAAAGCCTTATGGATGCTATGTGGGAGGCCAGAGGGTCAGCATTCAAGGTGATCGAAGAGCGATGGAAAACCTTCGAGAAAGATGGCAAGATGGTCAGTGAACCCGGCCAACGACGAGTGCGTGATAGAGAAATCGAGACGCTACAGAAATTGTATGAACTCGCTTGGTTCATCGCGACCGAGACGTTCGACGCCGACGTCGATCCAGTATTGGAGCTGGATATTCGGGATCACGAGAAGAAGATCATCAACCTCCGAGAGGCTGACACAACGGAGGTGACAACTGTATGAGCAATTTCAAATCCGGCTCGGGAAATCTTGATTTCGGAGAGGGAGACGAAACTGATGGGGAAGACAAGCCCCCTGTCGAAACGACGGAGACGCAAACGGAGAAGGAAAAGTCCGAAGCAAAACCGACGGGACAGACCACCCAAACCTCGTCAGTCTCAAGTACTACAGAAGAGTCAACAAGCGATTCTCCAGTCGAGGAATACCCATACTTCGTCCGGCGGAACAACGTCGGCGACGAACGCGACACACGACTCGAGATCCATGTTCGAGACCAGATCGCAGAACAAGAAGCTGAGTTCCGAAATAAGCTTGCCAACCAGCTCGGAGTGAACGAGGTCTCAAAAACGGACGCTCGAGAGTTCGCCCTTCTCGCCGCGTTTCACCATCCCGAGCGTGTCGCGCAACTGATGCAGGACGAAGGATTTGGTTCCCTCGGTTGACGCACTCCAGCGGCTAAGTGGAGGAGGGTATTATGAGCGCGCCCGAACCATCGATTCGAAGTGTAATTCTTGGAGCCGTCCACACCCGCTCGGACGCTACCAAATGTTCACCGATGCCGCGGACTGTTTTCAGCTCTTCACACGTTTCTGTACCTACATTCAGAACGAAGATCTATGGTGTCTTCGATCGTCTCAATAATGTAACCACTAATTGAGTCAAACCGATCGAAAAACAGTCGCCAGGCCCCACGACTCATCCTCAGTTTGTCTCCCAACCGTTTGTAGTAGGCGGGAAAGGACAATCAGAACCGCTACTGACGGAATAGTGAACTACCCCACCCTACTCGCTCACGGCTGACGCCGTTCGCTCCTTGAGGGTAGGGCTTCCTGCTTCCACGACACGCTTTGCAGATACGGGTGTATCCACAGGGAGCGCAGTCTCCACAGGCATTGATTCGGAGTATCCCACACCTACTTCTTCGAGACCGCGAGAAAGAATATTCCACGCCGCATTCGCGTCCCTATCCGCCTCGAACCCACACGAGGGGCACGAGTGTTCACGAACCCACAGCGGTTTGTCTGTCTTGACGCCACAGGACGCACACTCTTTCGTCGTATCTTTCGGATCAACTGCGGCGAAGTGCGTGCCTTCGCGCTCACACTTGTATTTGAGCATCCCAAGGAATGTCCCCCACGCCGCGCCTGCCCGGTTTCGGGAGTTGCCCGTCAGTTCGACCAGTCCCTTCGCGTCCAAGGCCTCAACCGCCACGAGGTCGTACTCGGTGGCGTAGTAGTTCGAGAGTTTGTGCAAGAAGTCTCGCCGCTTGCGCTTCAGGTCGGCGTGACGTTCGGCCACGACCTGCCGTTGTTTCTCCCAATTCGCAGAGCCGTGTTCCTTCCGCGAGAGATTGCGTTGGGCACGTTCCAACCGCTCGCGCTCGTCGGAGAAGTCCGGTGACTCGACAGCGGTTCCATCCGTATCGTGGGCGTACTTGAGAATCCCTACGTCGATACCAACGACTTTCTCGGGCGTCTCTGGTTTCTCAGGCGTGTCTTCGTCCACGTCGATGCCGAACGTGGCGAACCACTCGCCCGTGGGTTCTTGTTTGACCGTGACCTGTTTGATGGTCGCGTTCTTGGGGATGTCTCGGTGGAGGTGAATCGGAACCTCACCGATTTTGCTCAACCACAACACGGGCCGACCACTCGTATTCTTGAGTTTGAAGCCGGACTGGTTGTAGGTGAGCGACCGATACTCCCGAGGTGGTTTCCACTTGAGCATTCCCACGGCGCGTCCGTTCTCCTTCTGCGCTTTGAGCGTGGAGAGATTGTCGTAGACCCGCTTGACGACCATCTGCAACACTTTTGAGTGAACGCCAGTCAGGTCGCCCCACCACGTTTTGAGGTCGGGGAGTGTGCCCTGTACCTCGTAGCGAGCAGGAATGTCGTCTGCCTCGTTGAGCAGGTAGAGGACGTGATTGTACAGTTGTCTACAAGTATCGACTTGGTGTAGAAGTGTCTCGGTGAGGGTGTCTGACGGGTTGAGTCGATACTTGTAGTTGTAGTGCATAGATTATTCGTTTGAGTCGGGTTCGGAGACTCGCACGACCTTCACGTCGGCTCCGCGCCAACGTTTGGGGACGATGACGTGGGCGCTGTTCCCCGACGGTTTTGCGGTTCCGTCGAGGACTTCTTCGCCCTCGATTTCAAACCTATCCATCATCAATGTATAGACTATGGATAGACATAAAGGTAGCGGTGGGCCTGTGAGTCAAGCGATAATACACTGCGCACCCGGATGACATCTTCAAAAAATGCGTGATCCAGCGGACCGTGGATAACTACAACTGCTTTCTTCTAACCGATCAGGCAGCCGTGAAAGATGCCGTTACGAATGGAGCAACTCGTCTTACAGAGACAGACCTGGAAAATCCCTTCTGAGCTGCAGGGGAGCTGTTAGGTTTCTTGTGAGTCGTCTTCAACAACACTGGCGAACGCAACGTTTTCTTGCACCTGTTCGATCTCGACGATTGGTTGTTGGCCTGGTTCACTCCCAGGGACGATCACGACGTATCCGCGTTCGACTTTTGCGATACCGTCTCCTTGGTCGCCAATTGTCTCGATCGTCACGTCACGTATCTCACCCTCAGCGACTGGTGGGTCAGGAGAGTGCTGTTGATCCGTTTGCTGTGTTCGAGAAGACTGCGGTGAATCCTGCTCAGTAGATGATCTCGCGGGAGGTGTATCGAGAATCGCAACGCGATACGTTTGGTCGACTGTGACGGCGTCGTGAGTGACTTCCTCCACTGGGATTTCGACGACATATCCACCATCGCGTTCCTGAACAGTTGCGCTAAAGACAGATCGAAGCGAGTTTGGAATCTTGACCATCAGATATTCAAGTATTCCGGCAGTCGGGGACTTAATTCCGCAGGAAGTGCTAACTGGGAGATCTGTTTTCCAATCCCCCAGATGTGTTGAAACCCAGAAAAATTGATAGCGTTGCGTTCTGGACATCAGTACGGGCATTACTATTGTGTCTATGGCGTGTTAGCTACGAGTATGGATATTCCACGCCAAGTTTCGAAAGAACTGTTTCGAGAACCGTCTGGTGGCCGATCATCGCTTGCAAGTACAGGATTCGGGCTGTTGGTACTCGGGATAACACTGAGTGGGATACTCTCCACTGAATTATGGCTTGCACCGAGATTTGCGCTTCTCGGTTGTGCTTTCCTCTGTATGGGAGTCGCAGAATTGGTTCCGTCTGGTCAACGCCGAGTAGCCGCGCTATTTCGAATCGCCACAGTGGGTTGGTTTCTCTTGTTTGGCGGGATCACCATTCTCTCTGTCTTGCAGAACACAACAGGATAGAATCGGCTGATAATAACCTTCTACTTTCGAACCACATATCACTCAGTGCAGGTAGTACATCAGTGGCGCACTCACCCAATTCAATGAAGCGGTTGACACGTTAATCGTCAACGACCTCACCACTGACCGGCGAGAGGAAGCCACGCGGTTATCCCAAATCAACTGAGAACCATTGTCCCGTCCCGAGGACCCGTTACTCCAAATTTCCCAGGCCGGGTTCCACACGTCAGCCTGTAACGCTTTCGAACACTCGATCGAGCAATTCGACACTATCATCGACATCGTCCTATACGGAAACGTCGCAAGGGGGAACCGCTGATCGGTGAAGCGACATCGACCTCTTAGCCAATCGAGGATGGCCAGATAGTCAATCAGCGAGCCCTGAATACGATTCGGCAAGATCTCGAGAAGAAGGAATTCGATGAGAATCGCTACACATACGACATCAATGTCGAAGCCCTGCCAATCATCTCGAACTACGTTCAAGACATCCAGGAGATAGCGTTTTCTCAGCGTCATACCGGCGGACAAGTGCCGCAACATACCACAGTTTCAGGGCCATAGAAACGATACCGGCAAGCACCGTTGCACGTGGACGTTGCCGATACGCAGCGACGAATGCGTATCCTGCCGCAGGGATATTGAGTACGTTGAGAACGTTCGGATAGGACAGATCGAATATGGGCTGTGCGTGTTCTGTCGTCCACCACCGTTCAGCCAGTACAACCCGAGTCATCCACGCCTCATTATCTGCTGGCGGGGCAAACAAAACCGGGTTGATTACGGTGAAGACGACGGCCGCAACAGCAACTCGCCATCGCCGCTGATACATAGCATACAGAAGTACTGGAAAAACAAGCGTTCGACTCCACCCGCTTTTCGGGTTCGAATGCCGGTTCCAAAACAGTTCGCTGAATTCGTTACTCCGTTCCATACCTGATGAAACTCCTACTCGAAAATACCTAAGTACACGTATCGGTTGGCTGGACATCACTTGTTGTGAATCGATGCGGAATTACCCGTGTCGTGGGCGAACTCACGAGTTAACGACGGCGCTCCAATCAGTGCGATGCCGACAGCAGCGAGTCCGAACGCAAGAACACCCGCAGCCCCGACCGGACTAGCGACTAATTCACTGAGCACAGCCTCATCTGAGACGGCATAAGCAATCACGAGTCCGGCAGATCCGTTAAATACCCCGTGAAGTAACGCCGCTGCAAGCACGGACTCCGAGCGGATGACGAGGTATGTGTAGACTGGCGAAAAAGAGATACAGGCAATTATCATAGCAACAACCCCGATTGCTGGGAACGAGGGATAGTTGTAGCCGGCAACGATGACCGGCGCGTGCCAGATACCCCAGAGCGCACCAATAGCCACCGACGCTTTCCAGAACCCCAACGGAGCCAACTCCCACAGCAGATATCCCCGCCAGCCGAACTCTTCACCGAAGGCGAACACTGCGTTCACGGTTGCCCCGAGTCCAAGTACGAGGCCGAACGTCGCTATCACACCGAGCACTCCCGACGGCAATGCGAGCCCTGGTGTTGGATTGGCAGCCGGATCAAACCCGACACCAGGGACGGCCACCGCGATGAGGAGTGTCAACCCCACAAGTGGCAACGCAACTACGGCAGCCACAGCAAGCCATCGCCATCGGCCGGTTCGCAGCCCAACCGCTGAGAGTGGAATATCTCGACGGAGACAAATAACGAGTCCTGCGAGCATTGGAGAGAACATATATGCTGGCGCAAGCGCGATCGGACTCAACGCGGTGATTTCGGAGACACCATAGAGTGCGACGGCGGAGACGCCGAGAATACCGACAAAGAGTGTGAGTCGGCTTCTATCAGGGCTTGTCATTCGGCATCACCATATAGGACAACACAACCCCACCGGTAATAAGGAATAATCCCATCACGGTGTCCTACCCGACAATTGCTGATAGAGCATCCAGACTGTAACTACACCAGCGAAAATGACTGCAAGAATGACGTCGTCGTCGACGAGCACGTACGCAACTCAGCCTGAGAGCTTGTCCATACCAGCGCCGGTATTACTATGAGCACCCGGTCAGCGCTGTCCCGAGAGATGAGCTCGTCGATGACGATGCTGGCTTCGATGGTCCTCCCGAGACCGACCTCGTCGGCGATGAGGTAGTGGTGGTCATAGGAGTTGAGGATCTCATAGGCGGTCTGAACCAGGTACGGTCGAACTCGATGCGGTTGCTGGTCAGCGAGGGGAACCAGTCATCTTGTAGACGGAATCTTACCGAATCGTCCGCTCGCGTATGTCGAAGTGGTGTGTCTGGCTGGCCGGCTTGTGAGCCAGCTGTGCTCCAGCGAACACGTCCGAATGGACAAATACCACGATGAGCAGCTATACGATATCCTGAGCGCTCGCTCGACCGCGAAGCTCATCTCCTCGAGATCGACCGTTGTGATGTCGACGTCCTCCGGTGACGGCGTCTCATCAGCGACGTCGATATCCCGTGACCAGGTATCGACCGAGATGTCGCTGGTCGGGAACCGCCACTCGTCGCCGTCGAGCTCCTCACGAAGGTATGCTGCGAACTCCTTGTAGTGGTCGAGCGCGATGTTCTTTGTCGCCGAATCGGCCAGTAGTGCGATGGCGAGCTGATCGATGCGGGCCTCATCGGCTTCTAGTCCCCAGTCGAACCCACCAGGAGCACGGCGAAGGACGTGGAGATGCTTGTCAAGCACGTCGCCATCGGGGCTGTACACCAGCTGTCCACCCATACAGCGCTCGCCACAGTATGCGCGACCAGCAGTCTTCGGTACTCACCCTGCCGGTGGCCGTGGTCTTGTGGTCGGGTTTTTCACGTTTGTTGACATTTCAGAGTCGTCAGGATACTCCGGACAGACAATCGGTTCGAGGAGGCAAAACACGCGAAGGATCTCATTCTCAGAGCTGGTTAATCAGATTGTCCAGTACAAGCAATGTTGCCTCAGTATGGAGGAACCGGTTCTGGTTCCCACATTGAGAGTCCATTATACACGCAGGACAGCCACTCGTTCCGTTACAGTCACACTGGCTAACTCGCTCACGAGTCCGTTCAGCGATCGTCGCTGTTTGGTGGAAGATTCGTTTGCTAAAGCCAAGCCCTCCTTCGACGGCGTCGTGGATGAACCACGTTGGAGCACCCGTCTCCGGATGAGCGATAGTACTCAAGCCGCCAAGGTCGGATTTGTCCATCCGCAGTTCGAGCGGTGTGAGCTTGATCATTCCGTGTTCGGCGCCGTGGAGGCCACCACCAAAGACCTCCATTATGTCGCCGTCCGTCAGCGTCGAAGAATCTTCACCCGTGATCTCGCGAAGGACGTCATCCTGCAGTGACGGTGGAGTTTCGATCCACATCAACTGTGTATTGAGTTCGATCGGCGGAAGACCCGTGGGTCGTAACGGTTGAGTCGCTGAGCCAGAATGGATGTCCTTCCGCCGAAAGTGGGTATAATGGATCTCGACGGTACCCGTTCCCCAGGAGAGCTGGTATCCGTTCCCGAGATCTCGGGTTGCCTCGGGAACGATATTACGGACGGTCTTTTCGGAGATCGTCTCGGTATACGCGTTCGTCCGAACCTCTTCGACGGTGATGTAGGGGTTCGGAGCGTCTTCGACGAAGTCAACGACCTCGTACTGGACCCCGTTGTGGAGAAAGAGCGCTCCTTCGTGATGGTCTCGATATGCTCGTTCACGGTCGATCGGCTCCATATCGATGTCCCGATCCCGACAGCGGACGTCGAACTGGATATCCGAGGACGTATACATCGAAATGTCGGATTGCGGTCGCGGAGATCCGGTATAGCGGACGCTTCGCGACAGATCACCTGCGAGTTTTCTGGCATCGATCCACATCTCGACAGCACGATCGAGGCGATCCCCATCGAACCACTCCCGATCGGCGGCCGTCAGCGGGTGTTCCTGTGCAGCACACAGGATATGTTGTGCGTAGACTGGGTTGTTTTCGAGCCCGATGACGGCATCCTCGATCGCATCTCCGAGAACGTACGCTGGATCATCGAGGATGTACTGGTCGATCGCGTCTGCACGAGCAACGAACACCGAGAGGGCATCAGAATCGCCTCGGCCGGATCGTCCGATCTGCTGCCAGAACGACTGGCGGGTACCCGGATAGCCAGTAAGTATCGTTGCATCCATCGAACCGATGTCGATCCCGAGCTCGAGGGCGTTCGTCGACGTGACGCCGTCAAGTTGCTCGCTCTTGAACTGGTATTCGGTTCCACGACGTGTCTCCTTCCCCAGGCCGGCGTGGTACGGCTCGACGTTTAGATAGCCGGAGTTGGGGTGAGAACTCGCCGCGTTACCGGCGTATTTCGCTCCAAGCTCCGCGTTCTTCCGACTCCGAGTGAACATCAGCGTCTGGATGCCGTTGAGTCCAAGATGCGCAAGAACGGAACTCGCTTCACGTACAGGATTCGTTTGCGCCTGTTGAAACTCCTCGAAGTCGGCATCAGGACCCAACATCCCGTCGTCGACGGGTGGCTTCCAGAACGCGATATCACGCTTACCTCGAGGCGAGCCGTCTTCATCAACGACGGTAAACGATTTCCCGGTTAGTCGCCGCGAGTGTTCAGAGGGATTCCCGATCGTCGCAGAGGTACAGACGATCTGTGGGTCACTGTCGTAGTGTTCAAGGATCCGTCGTAATCGGCGTATCGTCCACGCAACGTGCATCCCGTGGACGCCCGTGTACGTGTGGGATTCGTCGATCGCGAGAAGGTCACAGTTCGCCCAGAACGTGTGCCATCGCGTGTGGTGTGCCAAATAGACGTTGACCCCAACGAAGTTCGTGATGATGACGTCGGCCGTCTCGCGAATGTGTTTTCGACGATCCTGAGGGGTATCGCCGTCGTATACTCGAACGGAAATATTCAATCCTAGCGTGCTGAAGAAGTCGTTGAGTTCCTGTTCCTGATCTCGAGATAATGCCTTCGTCGGGTAGACGAGAAGTGCCGTCGAATCCGGATCCGCGAGATAGTTCCGAGCAATTTGAAGGGCATAGACGTAGGTTTTCCCCGAAGACGTCGAGGTCGCGACACAGACGTCATCGCTATCTGCCAAGTGACGGAGGGCAGAAGCCTGGTGGGTGTAGAGATCGCCCAGAGACTCACTGACCGAGTCAGCGAGCCCAGCATCGAGTACTTCGTGCGGATCGACGTATGCACCGGCTTGTGCAGAAACGGATTCGGCGTGTTGTAACTGACCCTCGTACTCTGGAAACGTTCGTTCGAGTCCTCGAGCAGTAATTGGGGCGGATTCCGGCGGGTCTGGATCTGAGCTCATAGTTACCAATCAGAGAGGCGTTGCTGTGTGGTTGTTTCCGTGGTATCGCGGGATGGCTCGTCGGTCGATATGATACGGTTACTCTTCTCGAGTGACTCATAGATCATAGCGAGTCCGCGGACGTCGTCTTCGCAGTAGGACTTGAATCGGTCCCAATCCGGCTCCGTTGACGAGGATCGGTCCGCCATCCATTGTTGATACGTTCGGGCAACTGCAGCTCCAGTCAACCCGGTTTCGTCACGTTCGTAACCAAGCGCTGCGGCGACGTCTTCGAGTTTATTCGTTCGACCAGGGAGGATTGCGTTCTTCTTCTCAACGGCCCACCGGTAGGGATCGAAGCGATAGGTACTGTTCCAGTCGTCCTCGTAGTGTGGACAATACTCGATGATGTGGTCGTGGATAACGCTGAAGTCGAACTTCCAGCCACGGTACGCCACGAGAGGACGATGGCTCGCGTTCGCCGTGTACCACGCCAAAAAGTCCTCGAGCGCCCGTCCTGGCTCATCAGGGTTCGTCTGGGTGAACGACAGATATCGGCCGTCCGCAGCTGTGCCATCCAGGACACCGATAAGCCACGTGATCGTCGGAGAGAGCCCATCCGTTTCGATGTCGATGTACACGGGATCTCCGTTCGGAAGCGGGTCGTCGGACTTGCGTACGATCTCGTCGTGAGCGATCGCCGTTGCGCTTTGCTGGATTCGGCCAGCGATCGTCTGCCCGAGTCCGGGAAGATCAGACAGCGAACTCGTTGACGTAGTGGCGATATCTTCGCGACTTGTGAAACCTGCTTCTCGGAGCTGTTGTGCGCGTTTACCTCCGACCTGATCCAACGCTCGAAGCCCTAGTTGCGATCGATTCACTGAGCGCGTGAGCACACGTCCATCATCACGACAATCAAGAGCGACGAGAGGAGTGCCGGCATATCCCGAGTCGAACCCTCCACCAATGACGGTGAGGCCATCCCACTCACGGCGATAGTCGGCTGGAAGGGACGCCGAGATGTGGACGTACTCTCCCTCGAGCTGGCTCGTTTGAAGGGATGAGACGTACTCTTCGCGACCGACGAGCGTGGTCGAGAGTGATGTCGTGTCCACATCCAGTTCGAGGAGTCCACTCAGGACGAACGATGGCTGATCGACGTCGAGGTCCTGATATTCATACTCACGAAGTTCGCGAACGGACTGTTCGGTCGGTGCAAGTACGAACTGCACGTCATCGATACGACGTAGACCACTCGTTGGTACGTTACTCGCAGGATGGTACAGGAGGGTTTCCGAATCAAGACGTCGACGAAGACGACTTGCAGCACGCGGTGCTGGAGAATCTCCCGTTAAGAGGACGATCGACGGGTCATAGTAGGTAAGCCAGTCGTCCAGCAGTGATGGCTCAGCCCGCTCGACGAACTGTGGAGATGCACACGCGATACGAGTGGTAGCAGGCGTCGACATTTCTGGAGGGAGAGTGTGCTCATCGGTACGGCGGCCACCGTCTTGAGTGTCCGGTTCCGTGAGCTGTTTTGGAGTCGCCGTGGCCGCAAAGATACGATGTGCCTCCGCTGTTTCCGATGGAGTGGTTGCCGGAGCAAGATATCGCGCGGAGGAATGACTGCTTCGTCTTCGAACTGTCTATCGAAGGTGGGTGGACCGTCGCGACGAGGGCTATCAGTCATAGTTCTCCAAAATATATCTTTCTCTGAACAAAGAAAATGTATAGTCATCTGTGTAAAGCGGGAGTGAAGTAGTTCACGTATCTTCTTCCGAGATCGGACCGTGATACTTCCACTTGAGGCTATCTCCCCGTCGACGAACGGTGTACTTGTAAGGACCATGCAGTTCGCCTGACTGGCATTTGCAACTGTCTTTGCCACAGCTGACTTTCTTGATCACGACCGTCCCGTCGCTCGAGTCTTCAACTGCTTCGATTGATTCATTCTCGTCGACGTCGATGTCGTCGGCGTCGACGTCTTGGCGGTACGCGAGAAGATCGTCGATCCACGCTTGGAGCTCGTGGAGAGTCGGATCGTCCTGTTTGGGAACTCCCTCGGCGAGATACTTCGGGAGCGAATCAGGGGCAGGTGGTTGGGTCGACATCATCTTACCAAACAATAGACGTGGTAATAATTAAAAATTAGGTAAGATTGAAACAGTACCCCCTCCGTCGTTTCCGGAGCTATACCAATTGAGACGGCTCATATCGCGGGTTATACAACTATTAGATTTCTTCGGATACAGTGGTAAATCGGTGGGGTTATCTCGTCAGACTTTCCGAAAATGTCCTCGAAAGACTACTGTACACTCCACCGTTTCCGAAGCTTTGTACGAGCTGTATCTCCAAACGATGTGCGGGAAGAAGAACGGCTGAGACGAGTTGAGTTCTTCCTTGGACAGTGACGTAGGATTTCGTACGAGACGCTGACGATGTTTCCGTGACGATCGGAATGTTCTCGACCTGACGTCTTAGTAACCCTCCACCGTTTCCTAAGCTATTATCGACGACGGATGACGAAGACCCTCACTCCACTGTTTCCTAAGCTATCGTTTAGAGAAAGAGGATGCGTACGTAGGATACAGAAGATATTGCCGGGGAACGTCGAATCGTCTCTGATCCTAATATAATAAAATAAATATATTGTATTTATTACTATTCTTTTCTAAGGTACTGCGGATACTGTTTCTAGCATAGTGTCTTAATACTTTCTCTTAATAAATGAGTTCGTTAGAGGGGGTGGGGTACGTTTCAACAATAGCTTAGGAAACAGTGGAGTGAGTGTGTTATAAAAAGAAAGGCAGCTTAGGAAACAGTGGTGGGGTATTTGTTTATATACTACAGAGCTTGGGACGCTTCGGAAACTAAGGAAGCGGTGGCTTTATTGTATCGTGGTGTGAGGGCACGTTTTATGGGGATGTTTCAGCGAGATCGTCATGTGTTTGCGGATGCTGAACCCCTTGACGACTCCTACGAGCCGGAAGACATCCGTGAACGCGACGAGGAACTCAAGAAGTACAAGCGTGCCCTCCAACCGATCATCGACAATCGCCCGACGTCGAACATCTTTCTCTACGGTAAGACGGGGACGGGAAAGACCGTCGCGACGAAGTTTATGCTCTCCCACCTCGAGGATGATGCGACCGAGTATGACGACGTCGAGCTCTCGACCGTCTGGGTCAGCTGTGAGAACCTCTCATCATCCTACCAGGTAGCGGTTACTCTCGTTAATGAACTCCGAGGGAGCAAGGACAAAGACCGCATCAGTACAACGGGGTACTCCCAACAACGAGTCTTCGATATTCTATACGAAGAACTCGATGAATTCGGTGGAACTGTCGTGATCGTCCTCGATGAGATCGACAATATCGGTCACTCCGACGATATCCTCTATGGCCTCCCTCGAGCACGATCGAACGGCTACGTCGAGGATGTCCGACCGGTGATCGTTGGGATTAGCAACGACTTCCAGTTCCGAGAAAATCTTTCACCGAAGGTCAAGGACACGCTGGCTGAAAAAGAGATTCTCTTTCCCCCGTATGACGCGAACCAACTCCGATCGATCCTTAATCCGCGTGCTGAGAAAGCCTTTCACGACGATGTCCTCAATGACGACGTCGTCCCACTTTGTGCGGCATTTGCTGCACAGGATACGGGTTCGGCACGCCAAGCGATCCGGCTTCTTCGCGAAGCCGGCGAGCTAGCCCAGGCGGACGATACGGAAGCCGTTACTGAGGATCACGTCCGGGACGCCCAGGACGAGCTCGAAAAGAACCAACTCTACGAGGGGATGCAGGAACTCACGACGCAAGGCCATGCAGTGCTTTGTGCGCTCGCATACCATCAGGCGATTGGTGAGGTTCCAGTGCGATCTCGTGACCTGTACCAACGATATGTGAAAATCTGTGAACGTCTCGACGCTGATAACGTCAGTGAACGCCGTGTTCGCGATCACCTCTCCGATATGAATATGCTCGGGCTCATCAGCGTGTACGAACGGAACGAAGGACTTTCCGCTGGTCGGTATCATGAATACGAGCTCAACGTTCCGTTGAAGGCTGTTCTCGAGGTTCTTCTTTCAACAAACCGCTTTGAAGAACCCGCGAACATCATCCAGTCGGCGGCTGATGATAACAACCTCTTGTAGACCGATATCTCCGATTATTGAATCTCATTTACAGATTAATGATGTAGTTGAGATAACAATTTTAATTGATTGTTTGAACTGGAAAAAGCTCCGGAAACGGTGGAGGGGGTTGGTTCTCGTGAAGCTTCGGAAACAGTGGAGGGAATGGATGTTGTGACTCGAAGAGCTACCTCAGCTGGTGATCTCAGTCTGCGATTGAGTCGAACAAAGCTCCGGAAATGGTGGAGTGGTCCAACCTCCGAAAGCTCAGGAAACAGTGCTGTAGTTCGGTGGAGCAAATCGTACGGATGAACGAATATCGACTTACGATTTCTGAGTGCCACCACACCACTCCGTCAAGTGAAAACCGGATTGAGGGCTTCTCTACCAGTCGATATCTGATTCAAATCACAAAAAATATGATCGGTTCTTATCTAACAAAACTAATCGAATAACCAGGCAGTTGTTTGGTAAGAAAATCCCTTCAGAGACGTTGTAATCTTGGCTCTCTGTGGTATCACGAATACCCGGGTCCTCCGATAATCATATAGCGAAAAGCTCCGGAAACAGTGGAGGGTGTCTACAGGCGAAGCAGGTCGAGTGCCTCGGGCCTTGACCCCGAGAGTGAAGGCCGTAAACTCGGTTGAGCATTCACTTTCACCGTGGGTGGCCGATATTCAAGAGAGATGGACTACGGTATTGAATTAGAGGAATGGCCTCAGAGCAGCCTCTCGTGAAGACGCTGGATTTCCAACTCGACATCCAGAGTGACAACGAGAGTCTGCTGCGTGACGCTTGCCTCGAATCGCGCTCAGTGTACAACAAAACGATCCGCCTCGCCAAGCAAGGCGTGGATTGGGACACGATTCCCGGCCGTATGGCCGACAACGCTACCCTCGTGAAAAACACGACACAGCGCATCGTTGCCAAAGCACTTGGTGCGATGGAGAACTACTACGAGTACGAGGACTTCGGCCAGCCAAGCCACACAAAGGACGGCGCGTACCCGCTTCGTGCGAACTACGAGGAAGGGTACAATATGTCACTCACTGACGGCGGCGAGGTGGCGTTCCGAATCAGCGCGAAGCCGTACAACCACGTCAAGGGTACTCTCGAAGGTCTTGTCGGAAGACGATATCGTCCGGAACTACAGAGAAGTCAGGACAGATTAGAAGTCTAGAGCGGTTTCCTCACTATCATCCGAGGGAAATAGGACATCGAATGCAGGATGCTTGTAGAGTATCTCGCGGCACCCACGGCATCGTGTGAATAAGGATTGGTCAGCATCCCAAAAATCAGAACGCATTACGACCGCAGAATCACGTGATCCGTAATGTCCGCCAGATACTGAAAAATGGTTGAACTCAAGTCCTCCACACTCCGGACAGGGGTCATTCATATTTTCCCAGTCTTCCCGCTTGACGCCGGAAATTGTCTGTTCGTTCCCGTCTTGATCGATAACTTGTATCGAGAGTCTCATTGAAACTCGCCTCCGCCCATAGCGAGGCGAAATAAAATGACCGTGTCAGTCGACCGTGGCTATAGTAGACATTAGAAATAATTGCTCACTTTTGGGAGCGACAGCTGGTCAAGAGCGGTATCGATCGCCGTCGTGAGTTCATCGAGCGAGTCAAAGAATCGGTTGCTCAGAGCGTCCTGGAGTTGTCGCCAGCACTCTTCGACAGGATTGAGTTCCGGCGAATACGCAGGTAACGTGACGAAGGCGAGGTCGTCACGGGCCGCCAGGTCCGTGACGGCCGACGCCTGGAAGTACGACGCCCCATCTAGCACGACGATCAAGTCTTCTTCAAATTCTTTGCATAACGCGAGAATGAAATGTTTTGCGTGGTCGGCGGTGACGTACTCGGTGAACCGCGAGAAAAAGCAGTCACCGTTTTCGGTGACTGCGCCGAGTAGACACGTCCAGTCACGTTGGCCAGAGAGTTCGACGCTCGGCCGCGTGCCGCGCGGAAACCACGCGGCACGCGGCTCGACCTGGACAGATTTTTTCGTCTGATCGATACAGACTACTGTGGCGTCCATCTCCGCTCGCTTTTTTTGATCTCGTCGTGGAACTCTTCTTGGTCGGATTCTTCAGATTCAGCGGCTGTACGTCGAGGTTTTTGATAGCTGAGTCCAGCTTCTTTCAGCAACCGCCGACAACTCGGGGCAGAGTACTCGACGCCGTAGGTTTCTTCGAGAAATTCCTGAACGAGCGCCGGCGTCCACGCCGGCGCGTCGATCCCAACTTCCTCGGGCGGTTCATGAACAGTTCGTTCGAACTCTTTTTGCTGTGATTCTGAGAGCTTTCGTTTTCTCCCAGATCGATGAGCATCAGACACAGCTTGCTCAAACGGTTCGTCCGTATCAAGTCGCATTAACCAGCTGTAGATCGTTCTTCGCCCGGTATCGTGCCACTCTGCAAGTTCGGTCTGCGTTACACCGTTTTTGTACGCAATCGCCGCTAACAACCGTTGAGTCGGCTTGTTTCCGTCAACATTGTCGAGGGCGTCTTGGAGTTCTTCGACGGAGATCTCGTCGAGATGATCCATTGAGTATAGCAACAGTCTTTGAGCGGAAAGTTCTAACGATTACTATAGCACACGGACGTCTGAAGCTGAGTGTCGCTCCCCTGGTTACGATCACCGTGCTCGCAAAGGAATTCATCGGCGATCTGATCAGCAGGGCCTTCGAGTACCTCAATTAATACTGATGCAGCGAGGAGGGGCGTATTCATACTCATTCACCGATTTGGAGGTATAATTCGAGCAATCGCAATCAGGAGCACATACTCCTCAATACGCGGAGTGACTGTTACGACTTTCGCGCGGTCGTCGTATTCAATAATACCGTATTTGGCAAGCTTTGGCAAGTGGTTCTGAATTAACCCATTATATACTGATTCATAATCTTCGGTAGTGACTTCTCGTGGTGAAATCCTATAGTAATCGTTAGAACTTTCCGCTCAGAAATTGTTGCTATACTCAATGGATCATCTCGACGAGATCTCCGTCGAAGAACTCCAAGACGCCCTCGACAATGTTGACGGAAACAAGCCGACTCAACGGTTGTTAGCCGCGATCGCGTACAAGAACGGTGTAACGCAGACCGAACTTGCAGAGTGGCACGACACTGGGCGAAGAACGATCTACAGCTGGTTGATGCGACTTGATACAGACGAACCGTTTGAGCACGCTGTTTCTGATGCTCATCGATCTGGGAGAAAACGAAAGCTCTCAGAATCACAGCAACAAGAGTTCGAACGAACTGTTCACGAACCCCCCGAG
Organism: Halopenitus persicus; assembly: GCF_002355635.1. Taxonomy (GTDB): domain Archaea; phylum Halobacteriota; class Halobacteria; order Halobacteriales; family Haloferacaceae; genus Halopenitus; species Halopenitus persicus_A. The sequence continues at coordinate 68,133 of NZ_AP017559.1, forward strand.
GAAGTCGGGATCGACGCGCCGGCGTGGACGCCGGCGCTCGTCCAAGATTTTCTCGAAGAAACCTACGGCGTTGAGTACTCTTACCCGAGTTGTCGGCGGTTGCTGAAAGAAGCTGGACTCAGCTATCAAAAACCTCGACGTACAGCCGCTGAATCTGAGGAATCCGACCAAGAGGAGTTCCACGACGAAATTAAAAAAAGCGAGCGGAGATGGACGCCACAGTAGTCTGTATCGATCAGACCAAGAAATCCGTCCAGGTCGAGCCGCGTGCCGCGTGGTTTCCGCGCGGCACGCGGCCGAGCGTCGAACTCTCTGGCCAACGTGACTGGACGTGTCTACTCGGCGCAGTCACCGAAAACGGTGACTGCTTTTTCTCACGGTTCACCGAGTACGTTACCGCCGACCACGCGAAACATTTCATTCTCGCGTTATGCAAAGAATTTGAAGAAGATTTGATCGTTGTGCTAGACGGAGCGCCGTACTTCCAGGCGTCGGCCGTCACGGAGCTGGCGGCCCGTGACGACCTCGCCTTCGTCACGTTGCCTGCGTATTCGCCGGAACTCAATCCTGTCGAAGAGTGCTGGCGACAACTCCAGGACGCTCTGAGCAACCGATTCTTTGACTCGCTCGATGAACTCACGACGGCGATCGATACCGCTCTTGACCAGCTGTCGCTTCCAAACGTGAGCAATTATTTCTAATGTCTACTATAGCTACTATTGAGAGTCATGATCAGGGAAAACCGTTCACACAGGCTCGCAGCGATATTGAAGATGCAGCTCGATATTTCGAGTATTATGCGGGGGCCGCCGATAAACTCGAAGGCGAAAGTATTCCGGTCGGAAAGAAGAGTCTCAACCTGACCACACGAGAACCATACGGAGTAAGTGGGCAGATTATCCCCTGGAACTTCCCACTGAGTATTACCGCCCGCGGAGTTGCACCGGCACTGGTAGCAGGAAATACGGTTGTTGTAAAACCAGCACCGACAACGCCACTCTCTGCGCTCCGCTTAGCCGATATCTGTTCGGATGCTGGCGTCCCTGACGGGGTCGTCAACATCGTCACGGGCGGAGCAGAACCGGGTGTCGCACTTTCTTCGCACACCAGCGTTGACCAACTCACGTTTACTGGGAGCGTGTCCACCGGAGAAGCGGTGATGCAATCTGCAGCTGAAACGATAACTCCAGTCACGCTCGAGTTGGGCGGAAAGAATCCCGCTATCGTGATGTCTGATGCTGATCTCGATGACGCTTCGTTCTGGATCGCGAAAGGAATTTTCACGAACGCTGGTCAAATTTGTTCGGCAGCTGATAGAGCAGTTGTTCACGAATCGATTTACGACGAATTTGTCGACCGGATCGTTGCCCGGGCAGAATCGTACACACTCGGCCCCGGCAAAGAGGATCCGGATATGGGTCCGCTCAACCATGCCGAGCACTTCGAGTCTGTCTTGGATTACGTTGAGATCGGCATAAATGAGGGAGCAACGCTCGAAACAGGTGGCGAACCACTTGATCGTGATGGATATTTCCTCCCCCCGACGGTATTTTCTGATGTTGATAACGACATGCGAATTGCGCAGGAGGAGATCTTTGGTCCTGTCCTTACAGTGATCCCGTTTTCCGACCGTGAGGAAGCGATTGAGATCGCAAACGGTGTCGAATTTGGCCTTACTGGCGGTGTATTCTCTCGGGACATTACACAAGCGTTGAACGTCGCCAGAAATATCGAAGCGGGCAGCGTCTATGTAAACGAATGGTTCGGCGGGTCCATCGAAACACCGTTCGGTGGAACGAAAAAGAGTGGAATTGGTCGTGAGAAAGGGTTCGAAGCACTCGATTCGTATCTTCAAACGAAGAGCATCTCCGTAAACCTCGATAAGAGAAATCGGTAAGCACTCGTCTTAGGTAAAATAATCGGTCTTCTGATAGCCTTGGAAAACTTGCTTCGATAGCTGTACCATCTGTATTGACCGTTCAGAGTGACCAGTCTACATTATGAACGAGACAGGCGATAGTGAGTTCACGGAACTGTTTCCACCAACGCCGTGAGCGAACAAACGCACCGTACTTCCGCTTGAGCGTCGAGTTTACACTCTCAGATTGACTCCGTTGGCCGTAGAGATCAGCGTCTAAGCGAGCGTTCCATGCCTTGTGGAGCGCTGTGAACTCACGGTGCTTAATCAGTGGGCGAACCCCGTGGTGGCGGGCAAGTCGTCTGATTTTCTGGTCGTCATAGCCTTTGTCACCGAGCAGGATGTCAATATGCTCGGGATTGCGCTCGATCAACGACGGGGCGATCTGGCTATCGTGTTTTCGTGTCGTCGTTATGTGTAGATCGAGAATTGCGTTCACCTTCGTATCTACCAACAGCGTTTACTTTGAGCTGCTGAATCGTGAGCTCAGCCCGTTTCGTGTAGTGTTTTGAGGCGTGACTCCGGTCGAACCCTGACGCATCAACTCCAACGATTCCACTCGTCGGAAGGAGCGTCGCTGAGAGAGTCAATATGACACAGACAGCCATGTCAAGCCGGTTAAACGCCTTACAGAGCGTTGATGGCGTAGGCAGTTCAACTAATCCAAGAGCGCGACGGATGCGTGACATCTCGATCAGTTCGTCAAGCAGGCCACGGTAAGTCGTGTTCTTCCGAACTTTGAGACACAGTAGAACAACGTGCTGCGGGAGTGTATAGCGGTGTTTTGAGAATTTCGAGGAGTATCGAGAGACGGCCCGGCGTGCCAGATGGATCGCCTTCTCAGTAAACCGGAGAATCTGCGACTTCGGGAGGGACTTCATCTCGTGGAATTACAGGCCGAATATGTAACTCTCTAAGGATTTCAACAGAGCCCATCATATCTCACTACGTCCTTAGTCGACTGTAGATCTCAAAAACTCGAAGTATCACTCGTGTCCCCCAATTCAAATCCTCTGGGCTTGGATTGAGTACATTCAGGTCTGACTCTTTTTTCAATCGCCTTCCTACTCCGGGATGATGACCTTCTCCGAGAACAACGACAGCTTGATCGTGTTTCTCACTTCTGTTTGTGATCTCTTCTGCCATAGTCTCCTCGCGTGCATAGTTTGCGACTGTGAGGAGAGCAATGAGAAGAATATAGCCGCTTAGGAGCAACACGGTACCGTATTGGATTGCGTTCCACACGGTTAACGGAGAAGGCCAAATGAGTACCGTAATCCCAACCAGAGAACCCCAGTTGAGAATTCCCCATACTATTCGGTTGGTGTGGATGTATTGGCTGAGCGGCTCTTCGTCGATCTCGTGCCACTCAACGTTATGACGAGAAGTTAGGTTTTGAACGAGTTCTACATCTCTTCCCGTCTCCCCGCCGCTGATTTTCGACTTTATTCTTCCGTGTATTTCAACGGTGATGTAGATGTGGAAGGTGATGGCAGCAGCCAGTAGTGGTGCAATTGGTACGATATCAAGGATAGAAATGATCTGCTCTCGGGAGGTTGATTTCTTAGCCCCCTCAGCAAAAACGATATCTAGATTGTCGAGCTGTTCTTCAATTCGTTTTTCACGCTCAGCAATGCTGTCAACGTGGGTTCCTGAAGAAATCCAGATATCCATATATAGTAAACATTAGAAATAATTGCTCACGTTTGGAAGCGACAGTTGATCAAGAGCAGTATCGATCGCCGTCGTGAGTTCATCGAGCGAGTCAAAGAATCGGTTGCTCAGAGCATCCTGGAGTTGTCGCCAGCACTCTTCGACAGGATTGAGTTCCGGCGAATACGCAGGCAACGTGACGAAGGCAAGGTCGTCACGGGCCGCCAGATCCGTGACGGCCGACGCCTGGAAGTACGGCGCTCCGTCTAGCACAACGATCAAGTCTTCTTCAAATTCTTTGCATAACGCGAGAATGAAATGTTTTGCGTGCTCGGCGGTGACGTACTCGGTGAACCGTGAGAAAAAGCAGTCACCGTTTTCCGTGACTGCGCCGAGTAGACACGTCCAGTCACGTTGGCCAGAGAGTTCGACGCTCGGCCGCGTGCCGCGCGGAAACCACGCGGCACGCGGCTCAACCTGGACAGATTTTTTCGTCTGATCGATACAGACTACTGTGGCGTCCATCTCCGCTCGCTTTTTTTGATCTCGTCGTGGAACTCCTCTTGGTCGGATTCCTCAGATTCAGCGGCTGTACGTCGAGGTTTTTGATAGCTGAGTCCAGCTTCTTTCAGCAACCGCCGACAACTCGGAGAAGAGTACTCGACGCCGTAGGTTTCTTCGAGAAATTCCTGAACGAGCGCCGGCGTCCACGCCGGCGCGTCGATCCCAACTTCCTCGGGCGGTTCGTGAACAGTTCGTTCGAACTCTTTTTGCTGTGATTCTGAGAGCTTTCGTTTTCTCCCAGATCGATGAGCATCAGACACAGCTTGCTCAAGCGGTTCGTCCGTATCAAGTCGCATCAACCAGCTGTAGATCGTTCTTCGCCCGGTGTCATGCCACTCTGCAAGTTCGGTCTGCGTGACACCGTCCTTGTACGCGATCGCAGCTAACAACCGTTGAGTCGGCTTGTTTCCGTCAACATTGTTGAGGGCGTCTTGGAGTTCTTCGACGGAGATCTCGTCGAGATGATCCATTGAGTATAGTAACAATCTTTGAGCGGAAAGTTCTAACGATTACTATAGTTTGATATGGGTTATTCTGTGTTATCACTGTATTGCCCCCCGGCCGTTGACTGGTTCATTCTGCTTGACTAAGCTGAAACTATGTGTGACATACGCAGTTTCGTTCTATTTGATAGTTCGGCTAAATAAGGATGAAAACAACATCTTGTAACGTGCGCTATGACACCTCGGTAGATCCACTGTATCGGCCGATTTTCGGAAGGACGAGACAGGTGTGGCGACTGTTCCACGACATCCTGAATTCCCGCTATCTTCGTTGTCTTCGATACGATCTGGCACAAGCTGTTTACTAACCGCGGGGAAGAAACGATTACCTATGGATCAGACTCCCGACGCATTCGCTGCTGCGCTGTCCTCGAGTGATACCGACCGCGTGAATCGAGCCATCGACACCGTCGAGGATCTGTCGGTCGAGAAGCGAGCGGCCCTGTTCAATGACTGTCTTGAGCGGTGTCGCGAGTGCTACGAGAGTAACGATGGCTATCAACGCCAATCCGCTGTACGCTTTATCGCCTCGTTGTATCCACGGCTCGCGTTTCGTACGGTCGGAGCTGAGTCTCCCGACGAGGCATTGCCGGACGGCTGGACGCTCGATGAGGCCGCAATTCATCGCCAACAACTTTGCGAGTTCTATCTGACGGCTCTCGTCGACGACGACGGACGAGTACGACGGACCGCAGCCAAGGCCCTCAAACAACTGGCAGTAGCCGCAGAGCTGATCGGCGCCGACGACGAACTCCAAACGATACTGACCGAGTTGGAAACGATGGCCGAGGATATCAACGACGAGGAGGTGAAGAAACACGTCGATCAGGCGTACGGGAACGTCGCGTTCCACGCGGAGAAACCAGGATCGTTGCTTCCCGAAGGGCTCCGCGGCTCGATCGAGTAGCGGTCTCCAGATTGAGGACGGGATGTCCCAGCTTCCCACCGTATCCGGATTTCCAGTTCGTCGCTACCGTGAGTGAGCGTTACTGGCCGAGGTCGCCTGGTGATACGTGTACATCATTGTTACCAATCAGAATTCTGTTTCCCCCACCCCCGGGGTTGTCCGCAATTCCACGCTAGTAGTGTGTTGGAACCCAAACGGGAGTAGATCTCTTATATTTAAACGCATTTAGAAATATCTGTTAATCGCCTTAATACTGCTTCTACCTACTACTTACTACTATATATAGAAAAATTTATATTATATATTACCGAAAGATCACCGAATTATGCTGGAGTGGCGAGTTTAGTGAAATTCGCGACGACGACATCTGCTTTCCCCACCCCCTCTATTTTCTCAGATAATTGCGGACGCCCCCGGGCCCCCAGGTGGAAATATTCCCGGTGAACCCCGAACGAGGGGTGGATCATCCACCACGATCTATTCCGGACATAACGGGGGGATACTCGGACGAATAGGACATTACGGACACGGGGGTTTATGTGGATAGCGTACACGGGGTATGGATAATGGACTCGTCCCCGTACTCGACGACTTCAGAAATCTTTGCGGTCGGCGGTGAGGGCTACCTCAAAGAGGGACATACTCCAACGACACTCCCGGAGCGACAGGACGAGATTCTGAAACTCCGTCGATCGTTGAAGCCTGCAGCTCGTGGTGCCGGCGCCGAGAATACGTTCCTGTCAGGCAAAGCGGGGCAAGGGAAGACAGCGACAGCGAAAGCAGAACTCGCAGAGTTAGAGGCGTTTGCCGACAACCAAGATCTCGATCTGACAACTGTATTCTTCTCCTGTGAAGGTATCTCCTCAAGCTATACGCTTGCGTGTGGGCTCTGTGAGGAACTCGGTGGTGAGAATCCCAACGGTCACTCGATGCAGAAGGTACTCGAGCACCTCTGGGACGCGATGAACGAGATCGGTGGAACCATCATCATTGTCCTCGACGAGATCGACAATCTCGGCACGGACGACAAGATCCTCTACTCTCTCCCCCGAGCACGGGATAAGGACTACGTCAACGACGACGTCTACCCGTCGATCATCGGAATTAGTAACGATCTCCAGTGGCGCGATAATCTGGACCCTGCCGCGAAGGACAGTCTCTACGACGACTCGATCTTCTTTGCACCGTATGATGCGAATGAACTCCGCGACATTCTCTCTCGGCGTGCGAGCAAGGCGTTTCGGGACACATCATTAGTATACGAGACACCTGCCGGCGAAGAGATCGAGATCGGTGTCAACCTCGACGACGGTGACGGATCGCTGGTCGAAAGCTTCGAGACAATTGACGCCGATCGGACCGAGTGTACGCTCTTGCGTATTGACTCTGACGTGTTGTCGGGCGATGTGATCCCACTCTGTGCCGCGTACGCCGCACAGGACAAAGGGAGCGCTCGCCAGGCGATCAAATATCTCCGGAAGGCTGCTGCGATCGCTGAATCCGAGGGCGAGACACACGTCGAGGAAACGCACGTCCGAACCGCCAAGGGCGAAGCCGAGCGAGAGCTCGTTATCGAGGGGATGGAACAGCTCACGACACAGGGACACCTTGCGCTGGCAGCGGTGACGATTCTCGAACTTGGAGGCCACACCGGGATCCGGACTCGAGACGTCTACGAGGTCTACAAGTCGATTTCAGATCACATCAACGCCGATCAACTGGCTCAGCGACGGATGCGAGATCACCTCATCGAACTCGATATGCTGAGCATCATCCGCGCACGCAAATCCGCATCCGGGTCCGTCGGTGGCAAGGCGTACACGTTCGAACTCCGTGTCGAGCCGGCGACGGCCATCGACGTCCTCGAAGCCGTCTCCCGATTTGACTCACTTAACTTCGATGGGCTATCAAAAAACTGGCTGAACAAGTAGCGGACGTTGAGGTAGCGACATCCGGATTGTCGGGGGTCTCCCCCCGGGGGTGTCCGCAATTGCTGAACAAGGAGTGCAACGACTGTGGATACGAACTCGACGGTGACTACAACGCGGCGAAGAACATCGGAAAGCGACTGCTAACTGTACCGGAGGGCAAACGCCCCTCCGGGTTGGGCGACGGTCAACTCGCCCTCAAGTCCGGGACGGTGAACGGGAACGGGGAGTACACCCCCGACGACCCATTCGAGTCGACAGACCGGGAATCCACGGGCAAGCCCCACCCTCAAAGCGCCGAAAGCGCTTAGGGTGGGGTAGTTGACCTCATCGCGTAGACAGCAGGAAAACTAAATATGTGTATATCCTACACATAGATATGGCCGAAGAGAAAACCCGGGTCGATTTCAACGCCCCGAAGTCCCTCGTCGAGCGGGCCGACAGCGTCGTCGAGATCCTCGATATCTCTCGAACTCGCCTGCTCATCGATGCTCTTGAGGACGAACTCGAAGACCTCGCTAACGATGAGGAGTTCCGGCGACGGCTGAGCGACGCCTATTATGGCGGTCGCGTTGACTATGACACGGTCGAGGCAATCCTTGGTCGCGAGGAGGCAATGCGAATGAAACTCCTCCGGGCATCGATCGACCGGACACCCGCTGTGCCCCAGCTCGAGGACGATCTCCCGAGTGACGATACCTACTACGACGGCGAGATATCCGAATGGGCGGACTCGGATTCGTCTCAATCCGACGATGAGTCCCACGCCCGATGATGGCGGAGAAAGCCGTTGTCGTCGTTGACACCAACGTCCTGTTGAACCTCGCTACCCCCGTCGTCGACGGCCGTTCGAAAGCTCCCTCCGGTTCGGATCCACTCAAGGCACTGCTCACCACGTACGAGGTCCACGTCCCCACCAGCCTGCTTGGGGAACTCACCGACACAACTGGGAGCGACGATCTACTGTCCGCAGCTGCCGACCTCGTGCTGCAGGCAGCAGATCAGCTGGCGACACACGAAATCGACGCCCAGACCGATGAACCTCTCGACTATGGGCTCGATCGCGGGGAATCCGAATGTATCTGGCTGGCGAACGAGTTAGCAGCGGACCTCTTCATCACAGACGAATTCAATACAACCAACTACCTGTTTGTCAATCTCGCACTCGACGATCGGAATATCCTGTTCACGACACCGCACATCCTCTGTACGCTCGCAACCTATGAGATTCTTCCTCGAGAATACGTTTCGGCTGCACTGACGTACTACGTCGAAACGAAGAACTGGGATGTCCAGTACGTCGCCCAGCTTCGACAGGACCAGCTCCAAGATTAACATCCTCCCCGCGTTTGAAGCGCACGCCTACGGGTGCACAACCCGACTCCGGTAGGGATTTGACAGCCGAGATGGAGGTCCCTGTATGGCACTCCGTGCCGAGTACGAGATCGGCTGCGACGTCCTCCCGCTCGTGAACGTAGCCGAGGCGGTCCCCGACGCGGGGATCGACCTGGCGATCAACCCGGGAATGAACGAGCGACCGCGCTTCACTGCCCGTGTCACCGGGACCGATGAGACTGTCGTGGCGGTCGAGGCCGAGTTCGAACGGACGCCGTTCGTCGATGAGTACACGCTCGTTGAACACACGGATGACGCGAGCCGGTACACGATCCTGCCGGGTACGAGCCTCGAAGAGCAACTCGGCGACCACCTCGACGACCTGGCGGACCTGCGAGCGCTGTACGAAGTGCCGATCCACGTCGAACGTATCCACGCCACACCGGCAGGGTGGATCCAACGCGCGCGTTTCGCGGACCGCGCCGCGTTCGACGATCTTCGCGAGTTCTGGCAGCGCAACGTTTCGTTTCGACTTCACCGGCTCACCCACATCGGCGGCGACGCCGACGAACGCTTCGGTGACGATTCGGGCAACGATCTCACCGACGCCCAGCTGGCCGCCGTCCGGACCGCCTACGAACTCGGCTACTTCGAGATCCCGCGCCGTGCGTCGCTGAAAGACGTAGCCAATGAACTCGACATTTCGGCCTCCTCCTGCTCGGAGCGACTCCGCCGAGCTCAGACCCACCTCTTCGAGATCCACGTCGAGGGGACCAACCGGCAACGGCAATCCCTACTTAAAACGCCGCACGACTGAGAGTCAGAGATAGCCGCATCACCCGACTACAGGAACACCTATGCCGACGACACCGACCACATCGGCTGCGGACGGTATCGAAATCGCGTACGAATGCCACGGTGACGGCCAGCCACTGATCTGTCTCCACGGTGGGATGGCTCCCCGACAGTACTGGCAGCCCGTGCTGCCACTTCTCGACGACTTCGCCGCCGTCGTCCCCCAGCGCCCTGGATTCGGCACCTGTCTCGACGACCCCGACGAGACCGGGCCAGACGAAGTACTGGAACGGGAGGTCACGTACGTCCGTGCGCTCGTGGACGAGCTCGACGGCACACCGGTCCTGCTGGGCCACTCCTTTGGCGCGCTCACCGCCATCGAGACGGCCCGAACTCTCACCGCCGACGGCGAATCCGACGTTATCGAGGCCGTCGTCGCCTACGAACCGGCGATCCTACCGGAGGCGTTCGCCGAGCACGCCGACCTAGCCGACCGTATGCAGGACCGTCTCGACAACGGCGATCGTGAAGGCGCACTGAAACTGTACGTCGAGCAGGTCGTACTCGGAGGTGGGGTTGACGACCTGGATGCCTGGCTTACCGAGTGGCCCGTTTGGCCAGACTGTGTCGATCTCGTTGAGGAAGTGATTCGGATGAACCACGCCGTTGAGCGCTACGAACTACCCGAGACGCTCGACGTTGCCGTGCCCGTGCTTGTGCTCACGGGTACCGAAGGTCCCGAGTTCCTCCGCGAGAGCGCTCGCGACGTGGATGAAGCACTCTCGGACAGTCGGCTGGTTGATTTCGACGGCGTCAGCCACGCCGGCCCGAGCGAGGCGCCCGACCAAACCGTCAAAGAACTTCGATCATTCCTTCGAGGGGTGTAACTCCGAGACGGGTTATAATAGGCAGATATGCGACGAGTTCGAATCGTAGTCCTAACCAACAAATAGTGCTAATACCCGAAGTTGTTGGTTAGGTGTTGCCAGTGATCCCGGAAATCATCCCGGAAGAGAAAGAGGACGCACAAACGACACAAAATAGAGTGTTAGAGAGGCTTTGACGCCATTCCGTTGAGGTTCGGAAACGACACGCATCGGCTTATTAGACACGCAATCGTCCAGTTTGGTAGAGGCGTGAGTCACAGATGCCGTTCACTATTGACTTCTTCGACGACGGGCACGTCCTCGAGTGGGAAGCTACCGCCGACGGCGCCGTCGCGACCGAGCGCGATGACTACTCCCCACGCTTCTACGTGGCCCCTCGTGACCCTGACGCCGACCTCGATCTCACGAGACTCCAGTCGGTGTACGACCAGCACCCGGACGTCGTTGCGACCGGGACGGTTGCACGACGACCCGGTTTCCGACGTGACGAGGAGGCCGTCCTCGCCGTCGACGTCGATCACATCAACCGCGTCACGCCACTCGCCCGGCAGGCACGTCAGCTAAACGCGTATCCAGTCGGGGACCTGGCGTGCTTCAACGTCGATTTCTCGCGAGAGTTTCGCTACTGTCTCGAGGAAGACGTCGATCCGACGCCAACAAGCGAGCTGTCGACGCTCCGACTCAGCGTCCCCGTGGTCGAAACGAGCAACGACACCTATGCCGAGCTGTCAGTCGCCGGCGACACCGTCACCGGCTCGCCCACGGATATCCTGACGGCAGTCCAGGCAGCACTCGATGATCAGAATCCGGATATCCTGGTCTGCTCGACAAGCGGGATCATCCCGACCCTGTACGAGATGGCCGCGGCCGCCGGCATCGACGAGTTCACGCTGAGTCGGTGGCCGGACGTCGACTACCAGCAGCTCGCGAGCCGGTCGACGTACTCGAGCTACGGCCGCGTCGGCCACTCGCCAGCACGGTACAACGTCCCCGGGCGGGCGATCATCGACGAGTCGAACACGTTCTTTTACGGGGAGACGAACCTCGACGGCGTCCTCGACCTCGTGTCGCGCTCGAAAAAGCCAGTCCAGGAGCTCGCCTGGGCGTCGATCGGGAACGTCCTCACCGCCATCCAGATCTGCGAGGCCCACGACCGCGGCGTGCTCGTGCCGTGGAACTCCTGGCGCCACGAGTTTTACAAGCCGATGGGGACGCTCCACGACGCCGACCGCGGCGGCTTCATCTTCGCGCCCGAGGTCGGCCTGCACGAGAACGTCCACGAACTCGATTTTTCGAGCCTGTATCCGAACATCATCTGTACCCGGAACATCTCACCGGACGTCATCCGGTGTGATTGCCATCGCGACCGTGACGACGTCCACAGTCTCGGATACTCGATCTGCGACGACCGCGGATACCTCGTCGACGTACTGCAACCGATCATCGACGCTCGCGACGAGATCAAGGCGGCCATTCGTCGTGAGAAGGAACGGGACGACCCCGACGAGGACCGACTGGCGGAACTCGAGGGGCGGTCGGGAGCGCTGAAGTGGATACTTGTCGCCTGTTTCGGATATCAAGGGTTCAGCAACGCGAAGTTCGGCCGAATCGAATGTCACGAGGCGATCAACGCGTTCGCTCGCGAGATTTTGTTGACGGCAAAGCAACGACTAGAAGCCGGTGGGTGGCGGGTTGTTCACGGCATCGTCGACTCCATCTGGGTGACCCCGGACCCCGACGTCGACGATAACCGCGAGGACCTCGAGACGCTCGCGACGGAGATCACCGAACGCGTCGAGATTCGGCTCGAACACGAAGCCCGCTATGACTGGGTGGCGTTCGTTCCGCAGCGCGAGAGTGATGCCGGCGCGTTGACGAAGTACTTCGGGAAAGTCGCTGGTGCCGACGAGTTCAAAGTAAGAGGTATCGAAGCGCGGCAGCGCTCGACGCCACCGTTTATCGAGAAGTTCCAGCGGGAGTGCCTCGAGCGATTTGATGCGACCCGGTCACCGAAAGCAGTCCTCAATTCGCTCCGAGACGCAATCGACCGTCTGCACGCCGGCGAGGTCCCGATCGAGGATCTCGTCGAACGAAATCGTGTCTCCAAGCCGCTGGAAGGGTACACGCAGAACACCCAGAACGTGGCGGCGCTGAAGCGGGCTCGCGACCAGGATCTCGCTATGCATCCCGGACAGGATATCGAATACGTGGTCGTCGATGACGAGAAGACCTCGCGAGAACGGGTCGTGTTGGCCCACGAAGGGGTTGAGTCGTATGATGCGTCATACTACGAGACGCAACTCGTTCGGGCGATCGAGAGTCTTCTGTCGCCGTTGGGCTGGAATCGCTCGAAAATCCGTCGAGAGCTCGCAGAGACACGGGTGCCGGAGTTAACGGCGTTCGCGAACACGGAGAATGATTAACCAACACGAGGATCGTTTAGAGTGGATCTGTTGGTTAACCACAGTACCTAATTACGAGGTAGAGCTCGTTCTAGCTGACGAAAGCGCACTTTCTCCCCCTTTGAGTGGGAAGTCATTCAACGCGAGACGGTATACGTGGGACGGTACCATAGATTATAGAGATCTCAAGAAGTATCTACTTGTATCTCCCCGAGAATCACCGATTTATGTCGATCTTCGGTGGGTATCCTTGCAAAGATTTCTACTATAGATGTGACGAACCCTCTCCCCCCTTTTTCGAGTTGTAAACTCGTGATGAAGGGGAGGGGGTAAACCCTAGAAAACATAGAACAACGGGTGATTATGGCAGATTCACGTAATAGACGGACCTGAGCGTCTTATTCTACAACCTGTATCTATAAATGCGAAACTTTATGTTATATGTTTACTTACCACAACCGTAATAGAGCATAAGAAACAGATTATCCAGCTAAACTAGATAATTAACATCTCAGAGGATCCACGTCCTTCAGATCTAGTCTACGATTTCTTCTCCGTGTATTACGCCGGTTTAGCAGCTCTCTATAGGGTTTTGGTAATTGGTCTCTCTCTTCTCAGTGTCTTAGGTGGTCCATCTCCCGTGACTTACAACTCGAAAAAGGGGGGTGGGGGTAGCTATTCGAGAACTTCTTTAGCAAACACCGCCAATGCTTACTACTCGAAAACGGGGTGTGTGAGACGAACCGTTTTCTCCACACCATCATTCGAAAATTCCGAACTATGTGGCTCTGCTGAAACCCTTCGAGACAGACGACACTGGCGTACCGTACGCGTGTCTTTTAGAAAACCCGTCAACGTCTTCAACAAACTACTTGGATAAATCGGCATAGAGTCGAGTCGCTCCACACTCCGGACAGAGGAACGCATAGAGCGGGGTTTGATGCCCAACACCGAGACGAACAAGTACACCACTGTCTCTCTCAGTTTCAACATAAAGGTCTCCGATGCTCTATTGAAAATGCGGTAAGGAAGCGGGATCATAGTGTTTTGGCGAGCTTCTTGAGGTTGTTGAGCGCGAACGAGAGAATGATCTCACGGAACTGCCGGTACCAGAACTGCGAACGCAGGGCGGAGTCTTGCGTTCGCTTGACTGTTGAGTAGCTTGTTTCTGACATCCATCGCTGTGTGTAACCTTTTGCTCGGATGAGCGCGTTGTTGGCAACTGCTTTCGGAGTTGATCCACGGTAGTGAACGAGGTACTCAACGTCTAATGCGGCGATCTCGTATTCGGAGTACCAATCTTGGAACCCATTGTCGGCGGCAACGGCCCGCAGGTCGTCCGCGTTCCGGCGGACGACCCGCGGGCCAGCCTTGGTGTCGTGCTCACGCCCGATACAGCAGTGAACGTCCAATACTGCCAGCGACTCTGTATCGGTCAATGTCGTCGCTTTCACCGTCTTGATCGTCTGGCCTCGCCGCTGGCAATAGTACTGTGAGGCGTGGGATCGCTCGAAGAACGTGCTGTCGAGTGCGACGTGGCCAGATTGCGGGTGTTGCTGCGCAGAAACGCGCAGCAACGCCCGCCAGATGTACATCTCGTATCGGTCAAACGAGTGGTAGAACGTGGTTGGATCGGGTGGAGCATCCGAGCTGATCCCAAGTCGGTCACACACGTCCGGCATGAGGCTGAGCCGATCTACAAGTTCGGCGTAGCTGTGGCCCTCTTCCTTCCGAATACAGTGTGCGGCGATGTGAGCCTCGCGGGCAAGCCCGCCCGAGTCGGGCTTGCCCGCTCGATTCTCCAACGCTTGTTTAGCTACACGTAGTGCTGTCTCAACGAGGTCGAGTAAAACGACGCCCATAATCGCCTTCTCGACCTCATTTCCTCAAACCGTTACGGAAGGATCCCGTCGCTGTCTTCCATTTTCAATAGAGCAGTCTCCGACACCTTCTGCTGTTACGTTTGTCTTCTCCATTTGGACATCACAGTCCGGACAATTGCGTTCACTCATTGTTTCACGCTCGTTGTTGTCAGTGAACCAGCGCACCATTTCATACGCGGAAGCTCGATACAGATCCATCTTGTACTTACAACTTGAAAATAGAGAGGGAAAGAGTCGCACTTGGTGCGTTACCGTTCCTCAACGTCTTACAACTCGAAAATGGGGAGCCCGAGTTCAGCCAGAATTGCGGCGATGAAGATCCTCGAGGATCCGTTACAACTCGATAACGGAGGGAGATAGATTCCGAAGACGGTATTTAGATTATTTCGAGAATACGGGCCTATCGTCCTTAGATAGCCATTTTTCGCCCGGTTACAACTCCACAAGGGTCCATATTTTTATACCCGGAGTTCGAGGGGATTCATAATGGGACGAGAGGGACGTGGAGCGGGATCGAATCATCCAGAAGATGATGGAGATCGTCAATCCTCCGTTGCTGATACTGAAAATTCTGAGTCAACAGGTGAGGATGTAGATTCGCCCGATACGTCACAAACGACGTTCGAGAACGACTCGGATCCCGCCGATTCGTCGCACGAAGTAGCTAACGGCGACGGTGGCGGCATTTCAATTCGTGATCGGCTACAAACAGAGTCGTCCGGTGGCGTCTTCGTGAACAAAGACCTCGTCCGGTCAGATACCATCATTGATGAGGATCGTATCGTCGGTCGTGACGACCAGCTGGGTCGTGTCGTCGACAATCTGAAACCAGTCCTCCAGAATGAAGGCATCCCTGATATGCTCCTGAGTGGGCCGTCTGGAACCGGGAAATCGCTCATCATTCATGCAGTCTGCAAACAGATTGTCGAGCTGTGTGAATCTCAAGACAAGACATTCGGAGTTATCTCAATCAACTGCGAGGGGCCAAAGACTGCAGATCGGGCTGTTTATCGGTTAGTTAAAGCTGCTGCGGACGATCTTGGTGTCGAACCCGGTGTTCCTCAAACTGGTGTCTCAACGGACCAGAAACTTGAGCGACTGTACGAGCTGATGCGTGAGTACTACGGCGGTGTCATCTTCATTCTTGATGAAATTGATATGCTTGAGGGTCCCTATCAGGAGGCAGAGTACAACTCCCTCATCTACCAGCTTTCACGGGCGCGAAAACTCGCCGATTTTGATGGCCCGATCTCACTCACGGCCATCACGAATTATGCCGATTTTATGAGGGATCTCAACAGCCGCGCACAGAGCTCCTATAATCCTGATGATATTTTCTTCGACGATTACGATGCGACGCAGCTCCGTAGTATCCTCAAAAATAGACGAGATGCCTTCGAGCCAGAATCACTTGCAGATGACGTCATTCCGCTTGTTGCCGCGTTCGGGTCCCAAACGCACGGAGATGCGCGAAAAGCGATTGATCTCCTCAGATGGGCTGGCGAATTAGCCGAGCGTCGTGGGGCTGACAGGGTTACCGAGACCGACGTCCGTGAAGCCCAAGAAAAATACACCGAAAATCGCAAACTCCGCCATATCAGCGGGACTTCGACTCAAAAGAAACTGTCCATCTACGCCGTGGCGGCGACTGCCAGCTGCGCAAGGGAACATCCTGAGTGGATCCCTGCTGGTCCTGCGTTCAAAGCGTACCAATTCATTGCTGATACGATGGACACGGAACAGTACAGTCGCGAGACGTTTGTAAATCACGTCACTGAGCAGAGTACGTACGGCGTGTTGGACTTCGAACGTCGAGGCAAAGGTCGAGGCAGAGGAGTGCATATGTATTTCTCCCTCTCCGAAGATCCGGAAACAATTATGGAGACGATTCGTGAGGATTCGCGATTCGAAGATCTAGCTCACGAAGAGGCGACTATCAGCGCGGTTGTTCGTGAACGGCTGAAGCAGTTCCGGAGCAAGAACTGATCTCAAAGCTTCCTCCCCATACTTACTACTCGAAAACGGGGAGTGTTCACGTTCTGGACGATGTGTTACAACTCGAAAACGGGGGGTGCTATCCGGTGAGGTTGCTTGTTACAACTCGAAAACGGGGGGTGTGTCCCCCGATTTTCTTATGATTCGTGCCATCGTGGAGAAACGACAGTAACTTGGGATGTGGTCGTCTTGGTTGCAATTCTTCCTCATCTGCTGACCGCTGGATACGATGGAAACGTGGGGTAGGTGAGGTCTGCCCGACATAATCTTACTTGCCGATACACCCCGTCATCGAAGTGTAAATACGCTCAAACGGATTGCATTAGCGGCTGATACCCAGATTCCTATTGAAACTGCGCCGGTCAGATCTGTCGCAATACTCGGTGAACCTGCTATTCGTCCGGGTTGACCGGGCTCTTATACTTAGAGCGGATTTTTTCGCCATCTCGCCACTGCCAGTAGTAATAGCGATTGCCGTCGATCTCTTTGATCGTAATCGTCGCTTTGGTAGGAACGTCGTCCGGAAGGTCATCTGGTCGCTCCTCGACTTCTTCCTGATCTGCCGACTTCTCGAGACGGGCCTCACGTTCCTTGTGCTCAGCTAGCGCTTCGGCGTATGTAGCAATGTCTCGAAGCTGCTCCGGAGTCGACTCGTTGAGCGTGTTGACGATCTCCGTCGGGAGTTTCGCCGGTGGGGTCGGGGGGTCGTAGGACATCGGCTGCTCTCGTGTTAACCAACACAACCTGCTAATCCATAGATTTGTTGGTTAAGTCGGTAATGTCGGTTGGCACTCGCTACCTGTAACATTACCCGCAACTTCTTTATAAATAAATCCACGACACGTAGATATACACCCTCAGTAATTATACATTACGAGCTACTAAATCGCCACGAACCCACTAAACTCCACGGAACACATACGAGGGATGTTTATCTTACATGCGGTCACGGACGATTGCGGGAAAATATACCTCTGGGCAGAGGATTCGACACTTCCTCCTTTGCGACCAAAGGAACAGAACTCGGCAGTAGACCCGAAAGGTGGAGAGAAGCATCCGTTTGCCGTTGATAAGCAGACTCTCAACGATCTTCTATCATATGCGGGGTATGGAAACGCAAATACGGAGCTGACCACTCTCACAGTCTATTTACCGTCAGGCCGAGCTAATCCTCAGCCATCTCCATCAATTCGGGAAGAAGACGGACAAGAGACTACGACATCACTCACTCCGTGGCTCATTCCAGCAGTGGAAGTTGATATGAGAGATGCTCCATCGATCCTCTCGTATCTTTCGCAGTCATCTTCAACCGATGAGGAGACGAGTAGTTACGGAGAAAATCCGATCAAATCGGGACAGACGGTCAACTACTGGTCTGCTGTTTGCTCTGTAGCAGAGTCGTATGTTGAAGCCGGGCGGGTTGCACCACACCTCGCAGAAAAGGATGGATCCGTTACCGGTGTTTGGCGCGCGTTTCCCTCTAGGGAAGCGGATATTGATCGGCTTATGGAGCTGATGGAAGCGATGCCACCGCTCGCACGGACATCCGTAGAGGTCGGATCGAATCCCACCCTCGACCGTGGATCCCCCAATGACTCAATCGGTCGTTCCTCAAGAGACGTCTTGACGCGCGCACTGGACCAGATGGTTAATGCGCTGTCGAAAGAACACTTGTCCGCGACTGAGACGGACTTGACCACGGACGACTTGGAAGCGATCCATCAACAGTGGATCCGCACGCTTCAAAAGAACGGGGAGCCGATCGATGCTGCTCCCGAGGCGATTGATGAACTTCGAGAGCAACTCGACGAGTGGACACGACCTCCCGTGACGGGGGATGAGCAAGAAGTCAGGCTCTGTTTCCAACTGAAAGAGCCGGCAGTGGACACTGGGGCGGTGGTCTCGGAGACGAAGACCGAACCGATCGTACCTGACGGCTGGACACTCGAACTGCTCCTGCAATCCGAGAACGATCCGAGCCTCGTTGTCGAGGCAAACGAGTTGTGGGGCTCGGATCGCTCGACGGAGAAAATACTCGCACGCCATCTCGACCAACCCACTGAGATACTGAAAAACGAACTGGAGCGCGCGTCCGCGCTATATCCGCGACTCAAGGAGGCACTCGACCAATCGAATCCGACCGCGATCGAGTTATCGAACAGCGATGCCGACGAATTCCTACAGGAATATGCAGAAGTTCTCCGGCAAGCAGGATTTGGGGTGATTCTTCCAAGCTGGTGGGGGGATCCGCCGCAACGACTTGGTGCTCGGCTGGTTGTCTCTGACGCCGCCGACGAGTTTGAGACTACCGGTAGCGGTCTGGGAATTGAACAGCTGTGTGAGTTCGACTGGGAGATCGTTCTCGGGGAGAACAGTCTCTCCAAAGAAGAGTTGGAAGAATTATCCACGCTCAAACAATCGCTCGTACACTTCCAGGGAAAGTGGGTCTCAGTACAGGACGATGACGCCAAATCGGCGAGAGACCTCCTCCATCGTGAAGAAGAACGTACTCTTGAGGAAGCGCTTCAAGCGGATACTGAGATTAGCGACGACGGGGTTAGCCTCCCGGTCGTCGAAAAGAGATTAGAGGGAACGTTCAAAAAGTTGTTCGAGCAGGATTTTGAGATATGGGTCGAGGAAATAGACACCCCGTCTGGGTTTGACGGGGAGTTGCGCTCGTATCAGAAAACGGGCCTAGGCTGGATCTCGTATCTGGAAGATCACGGCTTTGGTGGCTGTCTGGCGGACGATATGGGTCTTGGAAAGACGATTCAGATACTCGCTCGTCTCGTTCAGGAACGTTCGGTTGATCCCTTAGTTGGCACGACACTTGTAGTGTGTCCGTTGTCTGTGGTGTACAACTGGAAAAGCGAAGCGAACGAGTTCACACCAGAACTGACGGTACATATTCACCACGGCCAAGGTCGAATGTCGGGAGATGACCTTGCCAACGCCATAGAACACCACGACGTAATCATTACTACGTACGGGACGGCGAGAAGCGATATCGAACAACTACGAGACATTCAATTCCATAGGATCGTTCTCGATGAGGCACAGAAAATCAAAAACACGTCAGCCGGTCGTACACAAGCGATTAGGTCGCTGTCGGGCCATCATCGGTTGGCGTTAACTGGAACTCCTGTCGAGAATCGGTTGAGTGAACTGTGGTCCATTATGGAGTTCTGTAACCCCGGACTGCTCGGCTCCGAGAGACAGTTCAGAAACGCCTTTTCTCGGCCTATTGAGGAACGGGGGGACATCGAAAAGACGGAACAGCTCAGACAACTCATACGCCCCTTCGTGTTGCGGCGTGAGAAAACGGATGACTCGATAATCGACGACCTTCCAGAGAAATCAGAGAAAAAGGAATACTGCAGACTCACTGAAGAACAAGCAACTCTATACAAGGCAGTAGCTGATGAAATCTTTGGGCAAATTGAGCAGTCCCGGGATATCGAACGAAGGGGGCAGATTCTGAAGCTGATTGGCAATCTAAAATCGATTTGTAACCACCCACGTCAGTATCTTAACGACGATCAGCGTATCAGTGGTCGGTCGGGTAAGCTTGACGTCCTTGATGACATTGTCCAGAAGATAGCAGCTAATGGCGAGAAGGGACTGATATTCACCCAATACACCCAGATGGCGGAGCTGCTGTTAGAACACTTACGAGGTCAAGGCTATCGCGTGTTCTACCTCTATGGGGAGACAGCGAAGGAGGAACGGGAAGAGATGATTGACGAATTTGAGAACGCTGAGGGATCCTGTTTCTTCTTGTTATCACTGCATGCTGGTGGCACCGGGATCAATCTCACACCGGCTAACTACGTTATCCACTATGACCGGTGGTGGAATCCTGCCGTCGAAAAGCAAGCAACTGACCGAGCGTATCGGATTGGGCAGGACAATAACGTACAGGTATACAAACTGATTTGTCGAGGAACGATCGAAGAATCGATTGACCAAATTATTGAGAGCAAGCGTGACTTAGCAGAACAGGTACTGGTTGATAGCGACGAGTGGATGACTGAACTATCGGATGAAGAGCTTCGCAACCTCGTTTCGTTATCAGTAGACTCTCTAGTATGACCCGATCTAATAGACATATCGTCGACAGTGAGGAGACCAATCAGGACTCACGAAAGCTGAGTGTGATGTGGTGGAGATATCGATTTTCCGCCACAAACGCATCAGTTGAGGGTGTGAATGATTCGTTCGAAGAACCTCTTGACGAATTCTGGACTGGGCTACCTGAGAAGTATGAGGTCCCTTCAGTGGATGCTGAAGAGGATGAACAGACGAAATTAGCATCACTCGGTGCTCCACCAGAGGGATTCAGTCGGGCTTTTGAGATGGCAAATCGGCTCCACGAGAAAATCCAAGAGCCACAGAGATATCAGACTCAATTCACACCGGAAACGTCTATCAGCACCGTAGTGGACGAGATTCCACGTGCAGGACCGATTATCGTAACGAATCTGGAAAACGAGGGTTACGAGACACTCGGTGATCTGGAGAGAATTACCAATAGCGAATTAATGAGCGTGAACCGAGTTGGAACGGAAACGGCAGAGCGGTTGATTGAGTTCACCCAGAATCAGATACCGAGGGATCGAGATTGGAATCGGGCAAGCGACCGATCAGCTATCTCGGACGATGTTGCACTCCACAAGATTTCGGATCAGATCCCCGGATTCGGAGACATCAGTCGAAAGAAGATCGAAAAAGCAGGATATGAGACTGTAGGAGACGTACGTGCTGCAACGGCTAATGAACTAACTGACATTAAACAGATTGGCGAAGGGACTATTTCGAAACTTTTGGACTACATAGAAAATCACTCAGGGAAACCTACTTCAATAGCAGATAAACAGATACCAGACGATACTCCGATAGAAGATTTCGCGGCAGATGTTCCGAGAGTGGGACGGGTGTTGATCTCTAAATTGACTCAGGAAGGGTATGAGACGGTAGGTGATCTTCGTACTGCGACCATTAAGGACCTGACCAACGTCGAGAATATCGGTGAAAAGAAGGCAGAATCTCTTTTGGAACACGCTAATTTGAGGGGGTAGACCGTGAGTACGGGTTTGAGGAACTTACAGTCCCACAAACTTGACTTGCCACCGGAGTCGAACCGGCAATTAGGTCCGGAGAGTACAGTTTAGATTACCTAATACTATCCGTCGAGACTGCTATCCAACCGAGCGTTGCGCGTGTGTCAAGTTATCGAATAGTTGGTGGCGAATGCGACCGGAGACTCAAATGATACTCACAGTATAGAGGGGGTCCGTAGGACATCGACTTCTCCCGTGTTAACCAACACTACCCACGAAACAATAGTTTTGTTGGTTAAGACGATGGTGGCAGTTCTCGCGACCGCTGTCTGTAACACTACTCGAAACTTTTTTATATAGTAGTTTCGTACTATGTTACATCGTGCTCCGGCGCATCGAACTCGAGGCCCTCGCCATCGTCGACCGCGGCGACACGATCTCCGATCTCGCAACGAAGCTCGACCACAGCGAGAGCTACCTCTCCCGTGCCGTCGGCGACCTCGTCGAGAAGGGGCTCGTCTACACGGAACGCGACGGCCGCCGAAAACGAGTCGTTCCGTCGGATGCTCGCGCCGTCGAACTCTATCAGGACCTCGTCCGCCAGCACTCCCACATCGACTTCCCCGAGCTGCTGACCGGCAAGGCACTCGAGGTGCTGTACTACCTCGACCACCCGCGGACCGTCTCCGAAATCGCCGACCGGAGTGACAACTATCGCAACACGGTCAACCGCGCCCTCAAGCGGTTTCGCGACCGGGGTCTCGTCAGGACGGACGACGGCTGCTATGACTTCAACGCCGACTTCGACCGCCTTCACGAGTTCGCACGTGAACTCGCACACCATCTGCATCGCCAACGCCTCGAAGCCGTCGCCCCGAAGGGCACGATTCTCTGGGAGGACTACGACGACTTCCTTGCCCAGGCCGAGACGGAGATCGATGCGGAGGGGTTCTACGAAACGGGTCTCGCTCGATTCACAGCCTTCGACCTCCAGTTCCTGCTCACGGGCCACCGCTACTACTTCTACTCCGAGGGACTCG
Organism: Halopenitus persicus; assembly: GCF_002355635.1. Lineage (GTDB taxonomy): Archaea > Halobacteriota > Halobacteria > Halobacteriales > Haloferacaceae > Halopenitus > Halopenitus persicus_A. The sequence continues at coordinate 91,003 of NZ_AP017559.1, forward strand.
ACGCAATCTCGCCGGCGAAACTCTGCTGTCACACCCTCTTGATCGACGACGGCAGCCGCTACCGCTCGTACTGTCTCCTCCTGCTCAGCCACGTCGATGTCGACGAAGAGGTTCTCCGAGAGCAGGCGGTGAAGTATGGCCTCGAAGACGAAATCGACGCCTTGCTCCGCTACCTCGAGACGCAGGGGGAGGTCGACGATGATCGGCTCCGGGAGTGGGACGAGTTCCAGAAGCTGGCGGCTGACTACGGGGTGCGACTATCCTGAGACCGAACTTCGCCGTCAGCTGTGGCGTCAGCCAGCGTTAGTTCGGATCGTAGGGATCCGTTGCTGTATCGAGTCGATAGACATCCTCGACAGCGTCAAAATCGTCGTCAAACGCATACAGGTACCCGAGCCCCTCGGTTTGCATATACGCGACAATGCAGGCATCGACGAAGGAGAGGGGTTCGTGTTGCCGAAAGAGGGCCTTCCCCGTCGCGAGAGCGTCGGTGGTGAGTGAGTCAATGTGGAAGCGGGCGTTTTCTTCGATTCGATCGAGGAGATCGACGGCTGCGTCGTGGCCGGCGTGGGTCGTGAGGCCGTTGAGTGTTTCCGCGAGAACGTAGTCGAGGACGACCGCCTCCGGGAGCGTTCCATTGTCGATGCCTTGGAGTATGGGAAGCGCGGCATCGTGAGATCCATCCTGCCGGTATGCGGCGGCAAAAAGGACTGTCGTATCGATGAGTGCACGTGGCATTTACTCGACGTCGACGCCCCAGGCGTCGTGGTCGCTCGTCACATCGGTCGGCTCTTCACCAGCGTAGCCGTCGAAGTCGGCGAACGTGCCTGTTTGCTGTTGGATAACTTGGACCCGGATACTCCCGTCATCTTCGAGATGCCAGCGGAGCTGATCACCGTCGTCGATATCGAGTTCACGTCGAATCCGGGCAGGAATGTTTGCTTGGTTTCCCGACACCTTGCTTTCGGCGTCGATTCTGTCGCTGCTCATATCACCCGGTAGGTAACCCGCCGTGAAAAATCTAGTGTGCTGCCACACTACTTAGTGCTACAAGAGAAATATTCCAGAAGAGGACGTGAATCTATTCTAAGATGTGGGGAGGCGGCCGTCTGGTCGGGAACGCGGCCTCGTTTGATCTCGTGGTCGACGCGGCGCAGATGTTTGCAGCCGCCTTCGGGTGAGCGTTGCTGCCAGTCGGGACAGGTACACGATGAGTTCCTCTGCCCTCCGACTTATTCAGTGGCATAGCCGTGACGCGCCACGCCGTGCTCATCGTATCGTCCATTCAGGTACGTACAGTCGATGTAGACGATAAATTCTTGGTCAGGTTACCACTTTACCGGTGTACTCAGGTATTTCTCCCCAGATAATTTCCGGGCAAGTAGGCAATGCCGGTCTTCCACGAGTATTCTGATTCGTATCATAAATCGGGCTACTACATCAACGTTAATTGGAGCGCCCCCCATCCATATCCACTCCAAACACCAGCGCTAACCGAACAGATCTACAAGTCACTCGGCTTCCAGCCAGGTGACCGCGTTCCGAATGAGCTCACATCACGCCTTTTTAACGCCGGACTCCACTGGACCGAGGGGAATGGCACTGGTGACCCTGCAAAACAAACTGGTCTCCACCCAATCGATGACACCGATATCCCGGACCTCAACTCAGAAAGTTTAGACCGTGTCTATTCCATCCTGGACGAAGCCGCTGGCCACGCGGAGATCGACGACTTCAACCCTAGCGCTGTCGACGACCTGAAATCCGAGCTCAACTCCCTCCTGCCCAATACGAACCACGGGCCAGATCCCCTCCCTAAACGAACGGTAACAGCGCTCGGAGACCTCTTCGATGAACAATCAGTCGACCGTGAGCGAGCAGAACAACTTCGCGCCGACTGTAGTCACCCAGCTACGTTCGATTCCGATGTCTACGAATTCGTTCGCAACCACCCAATCACACCACGATCCTTCGAAGTCAACGACCACGGCTCTCCCTCCTTCCAATTCAGTACAGCCGGCGTTACCTGGAAGCTCGCAGACTGCCGTCCGGATTCACTGGATTTCGACTGGCCAGTGACCATCGCTCCAGGAACAGACCACGAATTCGGCCTTCGAATCACGACTGGCGAACTCCTACGCGTCGTTCATAACAACGAGCAGCTCTCGACGCAGCAAGCGATTGATCTGCTTTCTGTTCTACCCTGTCTGCTCTGGACACTCCACCTTGTCGATAGTTACTCACTCTCGAATCGGTGGACAATTACTAACGTCAAAACAGAAATTCCGGAACCGCAACGAGAGTGGCTAGCTGGCCAAACGCAGGCCGTCCTAACGGCTCTCGGCCAAGAACCAAGACTGACTGAAGGAATTATCCTTGATCTGCCAGATCAATATCTCGGTCGAATCAGAACCCCCGATAAGAGCACCGTCTGTATGGCGGTTCACGCACTCCCCGATGGCGCAGAGGTTGGCGATATGGTCTCATTCGACGTGACCCACCGCTACGACACCTATTACGCCACCAACATCGTGCTCTCTGAGAAATCCCCAAACACCGGACGAGAAATCGAAATTTCCATAGCTGACCACACACACTCATTCCGCCTGCCGTCATCAACTACACCAGAGCCAAAACGAAAACTCGCCACCACACTTGCAACAGTACTTGATACCGTTGGCCCAACAGCGGGACTCAAACCCGACGTTTTCCAGAAATTCATCACAGAAATCGAGATCAACGACCCAGACATTCGCCACCAACTCATCCAGTCTCTCCTCGCAGAAACCCCACTTGACCCACAGACGTTCCCCGAACTGGTTGCAAACCTCAATGATCACCATCGCCTGCCAAATATGCCGCTCTCGTTCCACATCCTTCCTCTTGCCGCCTGCACAGCCGTCTTCTACGATGCTGTCGACACACAAGCCGTCCTCAACGAGTGCGACAACCAAGGCGACACGACCATTCTCTACCACCGCGACGGGAACGCGCTCCTTGTTGGAAACGAACACCTCTGGCACGGCATCGGGAACGCCCTCCAAACCATCCCAGACCCCCTCAAAACAGCCATTGGAGCCGAATCCCTCCATCACGCACGATTCGTCCCTCGAGCAATCGCCGCGCTCAGCGAACAACAATTCTACCGAACTATCTCTCAACCATTCGTCCGAGACGTCCTGCAAGCCGGTCTCCAAAAAACCGGGCTAAACGTACTCTATCTCCCCGACACCAAACCCGCGAAATCAAGCGATATTCTAGACACCACCGACCAGAGCCTTCTTTAAGAGCACAACTGAACGAGATCACTCAATGATCCATCAATCGGTCCGTTCAGATCCGAGTGATTTCAGAGTCAACGTTCTGGTCGCACATAACACGGAGTAACGTCGCTATGTCATCTTGCTCAATGTATTCTCGACCAGCCTCACCGAGTTCCCCGTAATCGTTTGCTTGGCAAGAGAACCTAACCTGCTGTAAATAACTCACCCACCGCATAATCAGATTATGATTTTAACGCCGACTTCGACCGCCTCCATAAGTTCACGCGTGAACTCACATACCTCTGAGAGGACTACGACGAATTCTTTTCGCAGGCAGGGACCGCGATCGACGCGGCCGAGTTCCACGAAATTTCAGACAAGATCTATACATCGCCGGAGTTACAGAGCTCACGGAGTCGTGCGCGTAAGACGTCGCGTTTTTCGAACGTTTCATTGGCGCGTTCGAGCGGTTGTCCGGAATGGCAGGCGTATCCGAGACAGTACATCCCAGCCTCCTTCGCGGCCGTTACCCCATGCTCGGAGTCCTCAACGGTGACACACGCATCTGTTGGTACTCCGAGGCGGGACGCCGTGTGTTCATAAATCGTCGGATCCGGTTTGCTTGGTCCGGAAAGATCGTCCCCGGCGACAACGATATCGAGGTATGTCTCGAAACCGAACCGGTCCAGCACCATCTCAACGCGTCTCCGGGGTGATGCAGAGACGAGCCCGACCGAGATCCCGTTCTCGGTCGCGTCTCTGAGTATCGTCTCGAACTTGGGAAAAATCGTGACATACTCGCGATACACCGTCTCAGCGTACTCGTCGATCAGTGAAACGTAGGCAGCCTTCGGAAGCGGTAGCTCGTGGTTTTTTGCGAGATACTCGTATTCATCTTCTGCATTCATGCCTACGAGTTCCGAAATGGAAACATCGTTGACACTGAGTTTTTCGGTGATGATTTCCGCTCGGATCTCGTTCCAGTACCCCACGGAGTCGACCACGATGCCATCCATATCGAAGAGTAGTGTGTTCATCTCTCGTGTCGTCAATTCGATAAAGAAACATAATTCTATGGAAGTCAGTCTAAATACATTACATACTGGTACGATCCGATCCTACACTACATACTGTTCTAGATCTATCCTCGAGTATTGATAGAACAATTATAAACCACCTTTACACTAGTCAGATTTTCTTGAGGTGATGCCCAACGGCTCGAAGCAGGTCTCTGATTCGGTATCGCGGCGTAAATACCTTTTATCGGCTGGAGTCGCAAGTTCCATCGGTTTGGCCGGCTGTAGTTCGGTTGATGGAGGTGGAAACGATGACGTCGCCAACGAGGTCATTATTACTGGACCGCTCGATGGCTGGGCGAACTATGGACAGCTCCGGGAGAGCTTTATGGAGAAACACCCCAATATCGAGTGGCCGGAGGGGACGAAAAACAGCGGCCAGTCGCTGAACGCGTTGCGAAACGAGGCGAACAACCCGAACCACGACGTGGCACATCACGGGATCACCGACGGACTCAAAGCCGCTGATGAGGAGTTGCTACAGCCCTACGAACCGGCTAACGTTGGGGGAGTTCCGGATGGGCTAGTCGACGATCAAAACCGATGGACAACCGCATACTTCGGCACGATTGCGATAGCGGTCAACACGGAACTAGTTGACTCGGTCCCCTCTGGATTCGAGGATCTACTGGATGGGGCCTACAACGATACCATTTCGTTCTACAATCCAACCTCCGCATTCAATGGATTTGTCGCCTTCACAAATATGAACCTCGCTATGGGCGGCTCTCTCGATAACTACGATCCTGGTATCGAGTACCTCAACGAACTCTACGAAATGGGTAACATCGCTGGCGTCCCGGATCAGGGGCTACAGACGAGTTTCCTTCAAGGACAGTTCCCGATCTACATCGCCTACGATTTCAATATGTATCAGGCGAAGTACCAGTCGGATATGGATCCCGAACAGGTCGAGATCGTCATCCCGTCCGAGCTCTCGATTCAAGTTCCGTACGTCGTCGGGTTGGTGAACGACGCGCCCCGGCCGGAAGCCGGCAAACTGCTGATCGATCACCATCTGAGCGACGAGGGACAGACACTGTTCGCGGAGGCGTTCGTCAATCCCTCCCGGCCGATCGAGTATCCTGACGAAATCGCCGAACAACGGCTTCCTGATAGCGCCTACGAGTCATCGGAGGCGATCGATTACCAACAGCTCGTCGAGGTACAGAACGCGGCGCGCGAACGGTACGTCAACGAAGTCGCCTGACACGGACTGATGGTCGCGCAAACCCTCCGAGACAGAGCGGTGGAATCCCTTCGCCAGCATCGACTCGAAGATGTCGAGTCATATCTCCCGTTTGCGTTGTCGGTGCCCGTCGGGCTGTTGTATGTGTTGTTTCTGGGTCTCCCGCTCGCGACAATCGTTCACTTGAGTGTACAGGGCGAAACACTATGGAGCAATTATCTGACGGTGCTCACGAATCCTGGCTATCGGGGTTCGATCCTGATCAGCCTGCAAATCGCGGTGACGGTCACGGCTATTACTACAGTGCTTGGATTGCTCATCTCGTATTTCCTCGCCAGGAATGACTTTCGGGGTAAACGGATCGTTATTGCCATCATCAACTTCCCTACGAGTCTTCCCGGGATCCTCATCGCATGGGGAATCATTGTCCTTGTCGGACGACAGGGCATCTTCAGTCTCCTTGGAAGCGCCATCACTGGTGCTCGATCCGGCGAGTTCGCCTTCGCGCTCGGTTTCTGGGGTCTCCTCGCTGGATACACCTACTTTACGCTCCCTCGCGTCACGATGACGCTTCTCTCGTCGCTCGAAAATCTGGACCGAGAGCTGGAGGAATCGGCCTACAGCCTTGGAGCCTCTCGGTTCCAAACGTTTCGGCACGTGGTACTGCCAGAAATCGCTCCTGGGGTTGCGAGTGGCATCGTCCTCGCGTTCAGCATCAATATGGTCGCATTCGGAACAGCGCTCCTACTCGCGGCCGGAGAGGTTGCCGTCCTGCCGTTGAAGATCTACTCCGTAATTCTCGGATTCGGTGACTATAACACTGCGTCGGCGCTCGCCGTTGTATTGACGGTGATTACGCTCGGCGTGATTATGGCCTACGGTTACCTGTTCGGAGGCAGCGTCTATGAGTAACCGCGTCTCGCGGCTCTCGATCTCATTCCCGGATCGAATCGTCGTCCTATTCTTTTATTCCGTCATCGCCGCAACCGTCCTGTTCATCGTGCTCCCGATCCTCGTGATCTTGCTGTACTCGTTCGTCGGATCGATATCGGGGGATCTAGTCGGGTCATTCACCCTCGAATATTACGGTGAAGTGTTCGCATCCGGGTTGGATCCCTTGGTGCTTAGCTTCCAGTTGGCGATCGCGACGACGGTGCTTGATGTCCTACTCGGAGTGCCCGCCGCGTACACGCTTGATCGGTACGACTTCGCTTTTTCGGACCGACTCCGTGATGTTACGATCCTACCGATGGCGATACCGGGAATCGTACTCGGTATCGCGCTCGTTCGGACATGGGGCGTTCCCCGGTTCGGTGTCGACCTTTCGGGGATGTTGTATCTGTTATTGATCGCACACGTACTCTTCACGGTCCCGTTTATGATCCAGACAACCACATCTGCGCTCCAATCTGTCGATTATCAGGCTCTTGAGGAAACCGCTGAAAGTCTGGGCGCGAATTGGCCACAGCGGTTCCTGTTCGTCGTTGTCCCCAACGTTTACAACGGAATTCTTAGCGGTGCAATCCTCACGTTTGCCCTTTCGATGGGTGAATTCAACATCACACTTTTTGTCTACGATCCGACCAATAAGACACTCCCGATCGAGATGTTCGGCGGCTTCACGACGTCGGCGGTCGGACAGGCCAGCGCACTGTCCGTCGTGTTCGTCGCAATCATCGTCGTCTCGCTGTGGCTCCTACAGTACGTCGGCGATGGGGACACGCACAGCGTGACCAACGTGTAATTCAAGTATAATAACTATACGATGCTGATAGAACGCGAGCGAACCGGAACCGAGCACAGGAACGAAGCGAACTGCTGCGAACGATTCCAACGATGAATATACAACTGACAGACATCACGAAACGCTACGGTGAGACCGAGGCAGCAAAATCCGTCTCACTCACGGTTGAAGACGGTGAGACGTTTGGGCTGATCGGCCCGTCCGGCTGCGGGAAATCGACGATACTGCGGACGATCGCTGGATTCGAAACCCCGACGGAAGGGAATATCGAATTCGACAGCCGGTCCGTACTCGACGTCAAACCGAAGGATAGAGACGTCGGCTTGGTGTTCCAATCGATCGCCCTGTTCAACAATATGAGTGTCATCGAAAACGTCTCTTTCGGGCCGCGAATGCGAGGAACTCCCAAGCAGGCGAGGCGAGACGACGCTCGAGAGATCCTCGAAATGTTGGATATACCGGAGCTTGCGGATCGAGATCCAAGCAACCTCTCCGGGGGGCAAAAACAGCGCGTCGCGCTCGGACGCGCGCTCGCTATCGAACCGCAGGTACTCCTACTGGACGAACCGATGACGGGCTTGGACGCGAAGCTCAAGCGACGACTGCAAACGGAGATGGTTGAGTTGTTTGACGAGCTCGATATCACGGTTATCCACGTGACCCACGACCAAGCGGAAGCGATGGTTATGTGCGATCGAATAGCTGTCCTGAACGAGGGCTGTATCGAACAGATCGGGACGCCCGCTGAACTGTATGAGTTGCCAGAAAACGAATTTGTTGCTAACTTCATCGGCACGTCGAATCTATTGAATGCTACCGCATCTAACAGGGCACTTGATCTCGGCTTCGCCGAACTGCCGGTGGACACCGATCGGCGGGGAGAGGTGGTCGTGGTAGCGAGACCGGAGCATATCTCCGTAGGGGACGGACAGTTGAATGCGGCCGTAACGAATCAGCTTTATCTCGGCGAGAAGATTCGAAATGTCGCTAGGCTCCCCAACGGAAAAGAAATTGTTTTCGATACGGATCGACGAACGGTTGTTCCCGGCGAGGATGTCTCTCTCTCAATGGATCCCGAACGGATCCACGTTATTCCGAGTGAAAAATCGAACGCGGGTGGAAGTGAGCGGACGGTCTCATCTCCATCTGTGGGTGACCAGTCAGGAATCCCTCAGCGAATCGAAACGGATGGGATCGGCCAAGCAACCGAGAATGAACGAAGGATCTAGAGAAGCCGTGAATACGTACGGCAACACGGCACTCGCCGTAGCTGCTTCCGCGAGGCGAATCATATGACTACGGTCGCGATTATCACAGATATCCATATGCGAGGCGCGTACCGAAACGATATTCTCTGTACGCTTGAGGACGTTCAATCGAGAATTATTGAGGAGCACGATCCCGAACACACGTTCGTACTCGGTGATTTGATTCAGGATGTGGGACGCGAGACGGATCGTCGCCATCTGCGGACCGTCGCATCTGTCTTGGAATCCGGACACGCTCCTGTAACGTATCTGCTCGGCAATCACGACACGGGATCGCTTTCCCGTGAAGAGGTCTCGGATATTCTCGGGCAAGATAGCTTCTACGGACGAGTGACTGTCGGCAACTACTCGTTCGTATATCTCAATTCATCGCAAGAACGATATGGGGTCCGAGGGGTACTCGGACCTGAGCAGCGGTCGTGGTTTCGTGGGGCAATTCCTGGACAGAGCATCGTGCTCTCGCATCACCCGATCGGTCCGTTTTCGCTCGCGAATAACGTCTGGTTTCAAGACTTCCCCGAACGGGCCCTCCTCTGGGATCGCAAGGAACTCTTGGAGATCCTAGATGAGGACACCATTGCGACTCTCAGCGGACATATCCACCAGACGGAACGAACCACGTTTCGTGGCCTGTCGCATATTTCGATCAACGCATTCAGCAAAGAGCACCCTGACAACCCGATTAGTGGCACGTACGCGGTGCTTTCGCTCGAAGACCCGCTACAGCTAACGGTATATCGGGAGGATATGAGGATTTGTTCGTATCGGCTGCAGTAAGTGAAATATGGAACAAGATTATGAACCGTTCACGTTGTGCTTCTCGTCGACATCATACAGGAATTGAGTATTCTCACCGACTGGTTGCTGCCGCCTCCCGGGACACGCCAGAATGTATTCTGGGGAGACCCTCTGGCTATATTGTTCCGCGTTCGAGGTGCCTGAATCCTACGATTCGTTGGAGGCAACACGAGCGAAGTATCGATGTCTTCGATCGAGATGATCTAGTAGTCCGCACCGGCGAGTTATGAGAGAAGCCGACTCTCTCGAGTCGAAAGGACTAGTCTATGGAATTCATACTACGTTTTAATATAGAGTATATACACATTCCTATATTTAGTTTTGTGATTGTGTCAGTTTACATAGAGCGAAAATAGTTAACCAACAAATGATGGTTAGGGGTGAATGTTGGTCAACAACTTATGGTCTGATTCCGAGAACGTCGATGAGTTCCTCTGCCGTCCGACTGATCCGTCCGAGGCCGCTCGCGAACAACCTCGGAATCGTCTGTCTCCAGGCTACAAGGTAGAGCACCGAACCGCTAGTGTCGAGCCCGCAGCACCGTCCGACGACGTACGCAACGGCTTCGGCCTCGACTTCGCGTTTCGCCCGCTCGGTGTCGTCGTTGACGTCGACCTTGACACGTCTTCGACAGCGTGAGATAGCTGAGTCATAATATGCTTATTATCATCTCGATTAAAAGTTAGAATTAATTACTCTGTTGAATTTTCTTGATCAGACATAAAATTGGATGAGACTGCCGGGGGGACTGCGAGTCTATTGATGGTATACTCTACTGGTTTCCATCAATAGCGTCGAAGACATTTTCAGATGAGGGGAATACTTCACTTTGAACATCATCTACATAAGACTCGACTGCATCTTGGATAACTGAATTTAGGTCGGCATATTGTTTTGAGAGCGTATATAATTCGTTACTCAGTCCCAGTACGTCGGTGATGACAAGTACTTGTCCGTTTACGTATCGACCTGCACCAATTCCTATAGTTGGAACATCTACTGCTTCAGTAACCTGTTTTCCGGTCTCTTCTGTGACGGCCTCAAGTATAATTGAGAAGGCTCCAGCGTCTTCCAATTCTTCCGCTGTCTCCACCAACGCTTCAACTGTGGTTGAGCTTCCATCACCCCGTCCCTGTACGTAGCCACCACCAATCTGATTCATACGCTGAGGGGTCAATCCGATATGACCCACAACGGGTATTCCCAGTTCCGTGAGACGGGAAACGATTTCGATGGTGATTTTTCCGTAGGGTGCCGTCTCCAATTTTACAGCGTCAGCTCCTGCTTCCTTCATAAATCGGCCTGCATTCTTGACCGATTTTTCAAGAGAGGTACCATACGATAGAAACGGCAAATCACCAATCACCATTGCATCCTCTACAGCTCTGTCTACAGCCGCAGTATTTGATAATGCTTCGTCAAGCGTAACCGGTACCGTGTCGTCATATCCTAAGTGATTGTCGCCAGCACTATCTCCGACCAGAATCATATCGACACCGCCCTTATCTATTTGTCGGGCTATCGGAGCATCATATGCAGTCAGCATCGTAACTGGTTCTCCGTTTTTATACTTTTCATGGATGTCCGGGATCGACATACGTCCCATACAGAGATAATCCCTCACACGGAAGTATAAAATTCGTTATCTCCTACGCCTATATTGAACGCCCAAATTGATCGGTCTACGTTATGAATAAGGCAGGCGATAGTGGGTTCACGGAATTGTTTCACCAGCGCCGTGAGCGGACGAACGCAGTATTTCTGCTTGGGTGTTGAGTTGACGGTCTTAGATTGACTCCGCTGGCCGTAGAGATCAGCGTCTAAGTATTCTTTCTGTCTTGTGGAGGGATATGAACTCCAGTGCTTGAACAGTGGGCGAATCTCGTGTTAACGAGCAGGTCATCTGGTTTTCTGATCGTCGTAGCCTTTGTTACCAAGCGGAATATCAAATCTCTCGGGATTGCGTTTGATCAACGACGCAGCAATCTGGCTATCGTGTTTTCGTGTTGTCGTCACGTGGAGTCGAGTATCGCGTTCACACTGGTGTCGACCAGCAGTGTCACTTTGAGCTGCTGAATCGTAAGTTCAGCCCGTTCATATAGTGTTTCGAGGCGTGACTGCGATCGAACCCTGACGAATCGACACCAGCGATTCCGCTCGTCGGGAGTGGCGTCGCTGAGAGGATCAATATTAAACGCCACACGGTTATTTTAAGCTGGTTGAATGTCTTATAGAACGTTGATGGCGTAGGAAGTCTAGCTAATTTGAGGGCGTGACGAATCTGAGTTAAGCCACCAACGATAGGGATGTCGGGAAGAAACGACGGAAACGCGGAGTGAGTGTTCCCCTTATCAGTTAACTACTCTGAAGAGTGCCCGTTAAGCGTATCGACGATGCCTGTCGAGAGTTCCGCCAGCGACATCGGTGGTTCGTAGGATATTAGCAGTCGCCTTGTATTAACCAACACCAGAAATGGAGAAAGGATTCGTAGGTTAAGACAGCGATCGAACGAAATAGTCAGGAAATAATAGGGATGTCGGATTCAACTGGATCATAGTCCGAACGCAGGTCCAAATACCAGATCGGAATTAGATTCAATTGTTAGCTCTGATGGCCGACTAAAACGTGTTCCATACCATCCTGCAAGTGTTTCTCCGGGGTTTGTGCTGTTCCGACGGCGGGGTAGCCGCAGGACGGCGGGACATACAACTTTGTGAGTGCTCTGATTAATATCTCTCCACAGGAGCACCACCTTACAAGTGTTCTTCACCTTCAGATTGGTTGGAGTTCGATACTAATACATAATATTATTGTAGCTGTCCTTATTGCTGATTTATTAGTGTATGTAGTATTACGATATATTGCGTATTCTGAGAATTCCAATTTAGATCACGAGATATATACAGCTGGTTTTCAGTACCCATAAATCTGCAGACCCTCTCCTCTTTCTAGCCGGGGAGAACACTTGCAGGGTGGTGTGTGTCAGTACCCGTGAATCCTTGTGATACAGTAGTTTCTACGACGTCGTGAGATCGTGTTACTCTTTCGTTGTTCGATTTTATATATGACTATGTGGGATGAAAATTGGTTGAGGGTTCCAGTTCCCTCAAGAGTTCCATACTCACATATTGCTCACGTATTGATTGGTACTCGTGATGCTGAAATGTAGTTCAGGAGGGAGAGGACTAGAAATATTCGTTCGAGAGCAGATAATGTATATGTGATTATCGATGGGCTCTATTCTTCGTATTCTAATCTAAGTTCCAGTTCGTTTACTGTTCCTTTTAGTTCTGTTCCCATCTTTTCTCTCAGCTCTGATTCGGTAAATCTGTTCGCTGGGACGCCTATCGTAATCGCCCCGTGAATCACATCATCAGTAACTATCGAACAACCAATTCCTTGAAGTCCCTTCACTGTCTCCTCATTGTTAAACGCGATACCACTCTGACGTATACTCTTGAGCTCTTGTTTCAAAGTTTCCAAATCTGTAATCGTGTTTTCCGTTTGGGCAGATAGACCGTATTCGTCGACAATTTGCTTTACTTCGGCCATAGGTAGGTGAGCCATCATCGCTTTTCCAGCAGCGGTCGAATGCAGCGGTAAGCCCTTACCGACTGCAGCACCAGTCTCAACGCCGCGGTCTCCCTGTTTCATTCCGATGATGACGGCCTTGCTATTTTCCATAACGGATATTCGGACGATCTCTCCAGTTTCCTCTGCTAATCGTTCGACTACTGGTTTCGCAATATCATAAATAACTTTATCATCTCTTGCTGACATTCCTAGTCTTAAAAATTCCAGTGAAAGAGAGTATTTAATACCATCTTTGACGACATATCCCATCTCTTCTAGCGTTACCAAGTGATCATGTGAAGTGCTTCGAGCGAGATCCATTTCTTCGGCGACGTCTGTAACACTCGCCTCACCCTCATAGAGATATTCGATAATTCCGAATAGTGTATCAGCCGTTTTTACAGTTCGTTTTGGTTTGGTTGATCTTCCCATATCTCTATCTTAGTATGCACATAAATAAAACTGATGCTTGTTGTGGTGGGTTTAACATTTAGAATAATAGTCGGTTCGGAAATATCGAATCGTTAGTGAGATGGTCGAGATATATATCACAAATATAGGTTTGTAATGTCTTTTTGAATATCATTCGAAATTACCGAAGTCTATATCCATACGATGGTTATCTCTCCAATGGAGAGTTTATCATATTAAATAATTAAATATACAGTGCTGGTTTGGAGTCAGGTACCTGTAACTCGAGACCGTATGAGGGTGTCAAGGTTAGAGCGTGGTCTTATGAAGAGTGTGAAGACCATGAGCTGCGAGCTGGTTGAGCTAGTTGTGCTGTAGAAGGAAAATCAAAAATAAAATGTCCTTGGTATTTGAAGAGGGGATATTGCTAACTTAGCGAAAGAGATGGGCAGATCTGCTCCTACTGGTGCTGACCAAATGAATCTCGACGGTGACGAGCACTCCGTCTGGGTGGCAGTCGATTGTGACTTGCTCGAAGTTGTTCACACAAGGTCTCTCCCGACCGATCAAATCTCGACTCGGTACTGTTTTGAAAGATGTTCTCGAACGATGCTGCGGTCGGTCCGCACCACCGGACGGCCGGGGGCCGTATACGACTGGCCACTCACACCGTATCTCCGATCGTTTCAGATCTGCAGTGAAGTGGGAGGGAAGCGCTCAAAACTACCCTTGTAACTGTACGGTGACTCACCAACAATCTACACCACAACGATAAACCAACTTACCTTGCTCGGCTGGACTTCCTTCACGCTAGGGCCGAAAATTTTTTATAATCCAATAGATTTAATATGATAGTCCGAATGGGAGGAATTGCTATGGTAGATGAAACCAGTGGTCATAGTAGTGTCACGCGAAGAACTTTACTTGCGGGCGTATCAGCTGCAGGGGCTGCCGCATTTGCAGGTTGTCAGGGTAGCCCGGATGGAAACTCGTCTAATAGTGACGACCCACAGGGCGGAAACCAAAGCGGATCCCATGGAGAGCGAGTGCCCCAGTTAGAAATCGCGTATATGACCGGTGTGGGGGATTCGACTACGATTATGGAGAACTCCCTTCCAACAATCCAGCAAAACGTCCAAGACGCGCTGGGAATTCAAGTTAATTCTTTTGGGCTAGATATCTCTACGTATCTTTCGGAAAACTATGATGATTGGCGAGGCGCCCACATCTCGTTCCATACCATCGGAAACTCCCTGAAACGTCTTGATCCGAACGTCCTCTTGACCCAGTTCCACGCCGAAAATGCCGGGGCGAACGGCCGCCCAAATTATCTTCAATACGTAAACTGCGAGTACTCTGATCTGGCAAACCAGCAGTCTAACGCATCGAATCCAGAAGAACGCCGCGACATTGTGTATGATGCGTTGGGCATTATGTCAGACGATGTTGGACCGATTAATCTCTTCGACCGGAACATTTACGGTGCGATACGAACCGATCAAATATCTCTTGAGAATGCTGGTCCAGCGGGAGTCACGAAATACAATCCGGAGGCTATACTTAGCATACAACCTTTACAAAGTGATACCCGGTTGTCGATGAACGTGGGTGGTGGCGCGGTGACGTCTCTTAACCACTTGACGATCAATAATACCGGCCCAGAGGCTCTCTGGAATCAGTTAATCTACTCGTCGCTGGTTCGATGGAACAAGAATTACGAAATCGAGAATTCTCTTGCGAGCGATTACACAATCGAAGATGATTTCCGAAAAATTACTTTCTCTCTCAAAGATGCCACATTCCATAATGGGGAGCCGATTACGTCAGAGGATGTCAAGTGGACACTCGAATTCATCACTGGGAATCAATCCACATTCCCCCGAGCAAGAGAATGGCCAATCGATTCGATTAATGCAATTGACGATTCCACTGTTGAGTTCACCTTCTCCGAGCCTTCTCCCTCCTTCCTCAACACTGCTGCAGCAACGTGGGGTATTCTACCAAAAGATCATTGGGTCGATGCAGGTGCAGAAGAGAATCCGACAGATCCCAACTTGAATGAGGTTATCGGTTCTGGGCCGTATCAAATTGCGAACTTCGAGCCGGGACAAATATTGCAACTCGAGCCGTATAACGACCACTGGAACACACCGGACGCCCCGCTCGATCTCAAGTTATTCCAAAGTGCTACCAGTGCTTTCAACGCGTTTCAGGAAGGAACCCTGAACATTAACAATGGAGTCCCTCCAGGAATTGCAAACGAAATCAAGGAGATGGACAATGCGAGAACGGTTCTTCAGCAAGGATTCACCGGCGGATACCTGCTAGCCCCACAGATGAGTTTCGGCCCCGGGAAGTTCCGAGAATTCCGGATGGCGTTATCTCAATCACTGAATCGAAACGAACTTGTCCAGGTTGCATATTACGGCGATTCAGATCCACTCCTCCACTCTTGCATCTATGGTCCGAGACACCCGTTCTACCCTGACGATGATGAAGGACTTACAAAAATAGCAGAGAGTCCCGAAGCTAATCCAGAACGCGCGAAACAGATTCTCAGGGACAATGGATGGACCTTTGACAGTCAGGGTCGGTTGCACTATCCTGCTGACGCCGATCTTTCACCGGTTTGGCCCGAGGGTGAGACCCCGAGCACCGACGAGTTCCCCTGTATAGAGAACTGATTTATATACCCTCGTTGCGGATCTATCGTTTCCAAATATGGCTTTACTCTTAAAGTCAACTCGAAAACGGGGCTTCGCTAGCTCTGTGTTCTAATCTCTTTCCCCTTCGGTTGATGTCAAGAACCGGTCCTACTGATATCCGTCTCAAGGATATCCTTACAGCACCTGTAACTGTAATTTCTGCTGTATTGATGATTGATCCAATCAGCGGATACGGATATAGAAGGTGATCCCAAGGTAACTGAGTCTGGTGCTTTGTTGAATCCGCTGATGGCACAGGGGTCACCGTTTGAGTGTTTGTCGAGTGCTGCACCCACTGGCACAGCAGCACGATCTATTTGAACGCACTGCTATCGACGCCACATTTTACGACCGCTCACCAGGGAGTTGCTACTACTGCCAGCGGATCAGCTACCGCGTTTAGAAGCTGAAGGTCACGAAAGTCGTTGATACTGCTGTGTTGAATAGCGATCTGATCGGCCGCTATCGCTGGTTTAGAAGGGTGAAGGCGGGAAAACCGATTCGTTCCTATGGAAGTCGATCTCCTCGCCTTCGTTGAGCAGAGTCGTCACCTAGCCAAACAAGCGTTGGGAAAGCATGCGGGCGAGCCCGCCAGCGGCGGGTTCGCCCGCTGGAAGCACGTCGTTATACACTGTCTTCGGCTCGAAGAAGACCACAGCTACCGTGAAACACCGAATCGGCTGAAGTATATGGCCGAGATCCGTGACGTACTCGGCTTAGATCGGGACGATCTCCCCGATCACACGACGCTCTACAAATCGTTTGATCGGCTGAAAATGTGGGTGTGGCGGGCGCTGCTGCGCGGAGAGTGATCAGCGTAACTTTTGAACATCTGGAAGGAATGTCCCGATCCAGTCGGTAGCGAAGCTCAGTCGATGGCTCAACCGTAGAAATGTCTCGGTGAGAAACTCCCGAAAGTGATCTTTGTCCTCGAAAATCTCTGGCGAGATTTCTCGTTTGAGGTCTTTCCACAGTGGTTCGATGGCGTTTAGCGTCGGTGAGTATGGTGGGATGAAGACGAACTCGATGCCGAGTTCGTCGGCCCGTTCTTGTGTGAGCTTCGCGTGATGAGAGCCATAGTTGTCGGCCACGAGCAGAATCCGCAGGGCCGGATTCTGCTCGCGGATCTCCTCCAGTGCTTCGACGATCGTCTCCTTGACTAACCGCTCTTTGTACGTAATCACACTCTGGCCAGTCAGCGCGTAGAAGCCGATCGACCGCCACGGAACCGTCACTAGCGGTTTCTCTATCTGGACGGTCCGGTCGAATGACCACAGCCGTTGAGAGTTCTCGAACGGTTGTGGCCACGCTTCATCGAAAAAAGCCGAGGATCACCGGGTCATCCTCGTCAGTTTCGTCATCATCCTCGCCGAGCGCCTCTCCCAGGCGCTCGGCGAGAATATCGTCTGCAACGGCAGGACTACGTGGATCCATCGGGCGAGGCTTCGCGTAATTCATCCCTGCTTGACGGAGCTTCCGGCTGAGATGTGCTGGGTGGTACGTAACGCCGTAACGGTCTTCGATGAGCGCATGAATCTGCTGTGGTGTCTATGGTTGTCCCTCCTCAAGGAGTTCACAGAGTTCGTCAAATTGTGTCTGGGAGGGCTTCGGCGGCCTGCCGCCGCCGAAGCCGGGACGGAGTCCCTCGATACCACCATCATTCCACGCGTGTGCCCATCGACGCGTCGTGGATCGGGAGATCCCGACGCGTCGACCTGCTTCTTTGCGCGTATCGCCTGCGTAGAGATTCTTCACATAGCACAGTCGTCGGACGAGACGGGTCTCGTCCGCCTTCTGAGCCTCTGCAATCGCTTGATCAAGCTCTGAATCGGACAAATGCTTCACCAACAGACCGCGTTGACTGCTGTTCATTGCCACCTAGTCGCTTCCAGAGGGGTCAACTCTTTCGCAGATCACTCAACGCGCAGCAGCACCCGCAGTCTGGCCACGCTGCGCTCGACAGTACGTTTTTTGACCACCGACGTGCGTCATCGTATTTTCCTCAGCGGGCAGGACGGACGATACAGACGCTGAAAGTGACCACATTGACTGATGTGGAATCACTTGCTGTTCGCGACGTTCACATCACAGCACGGTGGAAGCACGATACGAAGACTGGACTGCAGGTCGTCCGCAGAAACGCGGACGACCTACAGTCCGTCGCCGCTGACAACGGCTTCCAAGACTGGCATACTGAGTACGAAATCGCCGCACATAACGTTGAGTACCTTGTTCACTACCGCGGCTCGTCAGCGAAAGCAGCTGCGAACAACGCGCTCAATCGAGCAAATGGCTACTCTCAGCGGTGGATGGCCGAGACGTCCTACTCAACAACGAAGCGCTCGCTCGGCGATGCCGTGCGAGCGCTGAGCTGGTATCGGCAGTTCCGTGAAATTGTCCTGATGTTCGCCATCAGCAACATAGAACCGCTGTGTGAACCGCTGTAACCGTGACTCAGCATCTATTCAACACAGCAGTTTGATTAGGTTTGAAAGACCTAGTCGATAGAGTTGATAGCCAGATCGTAGTATTCGATGTCACCTGTGTTAGAGGATAGAAAATATATATTATCTATCATTAGACCGTACCTCTATTAACCTGCACTGAATAACCATTCCATATGGAGCAGAAATTGCTCGAAAATATAACCGTTGTTGAAGTTGCAAGCTTCCTTACAGCACCTTTCGCTACATCAATGATGGGTGATCTCGGCGCAGACGTTATTAAGGTGGAGTCACCCGCTGGTGATATTACACGTGGAGTCGGGCCAAAGGTTGGCGGTATGAGTGCCTATTTTGCATCCATCAACCGGAACAAACGTCCTGTAACATTGAACCTCAAATCCGACGAAGGGAAAGCCGTTTTTCGAGATATCGTGGAGCAGGCAGATGTTCTAGTTGAGAATTTGAAAGCAGGAACGATGGACCGTTTCGGGTTAGGATACGACGATATGTCCGAAATTAATAATAATCTGGTGTACTGCTCTATCAAAGGTTTCCATAGTGATTCCCAGTACGGTGATATGCCAGCGATGGATCTGATGATGCAAGGTATGAGTGGGACAATGAGTGTGACTGGTGAGGAAGATGGACCTCCAGTTAACAGTTGGGTCCCAATCGGCGATTTTGCTCCATCGATGTATGCTTGCCAATCGATTCTAGCAGCGTTATATGCACGTGATGTCGGTAACAATGGTGGAAAATATATAGAAGTTCCAATGCTTGACACCCTGATTTCTTGGACAAGTGCGCGGATGGCGTACTCGTTCGCCACCGAGAAACCCTATCCCAGAGGTAAATTCCATACCGGAATGGCACCCTTTGGTACGCTTGAAACAGCCGACTCTTACATCGTCATAACCGTCTCGTCAGATGCGTTATGGCCCAGACTCTGTCGCGCAATCGATCGGGAGGATTTGATTGATGACGAGAGATTCAAGAACAATATGAATCGTGTTGAAAATTCGGATGAGTTATATTCCATACTCGGGAATGAACTAGAGGCCAAAACGACTGAAGAGTGGTTCGAACTTATGCGCGAATACGAAGTTCCAGCTGCACCAGTGTATGATACACTCGATATGTGGGATGACCCCTACATCCAAGAACGGGATTTACGTGCCCGAGTTCCACGTGAAGACGAAGATGAACAACTCGATATACTCGAATCACCAGTTGAGTTTGATGGTGAACGACCGTCGATTCGGATTCCTCCGAAGAATCACGGTGCAGATACGGAGCAAATCCTTTCTGAATATGGATATTCACAAGATAAGATCAGGGAGCTCAAAGAGAATGACGTAATCTGACGTGATATAATCGGAACACTGAGTCTGAAAGTCACAGATGGGTGACGAGATAGCGCAGTAGTACGCGAAGAACTGATTGTTGTGAGATGCTTCACCATCGGTCGATTGATGTGAGGGTCATCGACGGTGTAGAGTCGCTGTGAGTTACCCCACAGTTGTGGATGTGATGCGTCGTGAAATCTAAGGATAGTTCACCGTTCGTCCGGATTTCATCGTCAACAATCCACCTTCCCTCGTCGTCTCCGTCGGTTTGTTGGGCGGTATATCCTTAGACACCT
The DNA here is from genome assembly GCF_002355635.1 of Halopenitus persicus. Taxonomy (GTDB): domain Archaea; phylum Halobacteriota; class Halobacteria; order Halobacteriales; family Haloferacaceae; genus Halopenitus; species Halopenitus persicus_A. The sequence goes on from NZ_AP017559.1 coordinate 111,116, forward strand.
CGTCGAATGCGTTGGCGAGGCGTTCGACGCTTCGACATTTTCTGAACATAAAGACCCTAACAGGAGATGGTGCCTATAGTGTTCAACCAATTGTTAGAGATCCATTTGTTGCTGAGGCCGATGCGGAGGCATTCGAGGCTTTGGGTCGTACTTGGAGGAATTCTACGATTGGTATCAGGATGTGGGCCAAGGAGCCGCGATGGAGTCACCAGAGCTCCTCAACCTGCTTCGAGATGTTTGGGATCGGTTCTCCAGAAACCGTTGACGAAAAGTTGGTCAATCTGTTCTATGGACTAAATGGCTCTGGTGAATCGCTAGAAGGCGTTTGATTTCACTGTTTCACGGCTCGCTTGATGTTGTAGACCGCACACATCAGGACGATTTCACGGAATTCGCGGTACCACGCTCGGGCACGCAGCGCGTGGCCGAGCGTTCGCTTAATCGTCGAGAAGACGGTCTCAGACAGTGCTCTTTGGCCGTACAGAGACCCATCGATGCGCGCGTTATGCGCGCAATCGATGGGTCGGAACTCACGGTGCTTGATCAGCGGTCTCACACCTTTTTCGCGCAATTTCTCGCGTAATTGCTGCCAATCGTAGCCTTTGTCGGCGGCGAGGCTGGCAATCTCGCCCGCGTTGCGGAGGGCGAGTTGCCAGCCGATCTGCGTGTCGTGACGTTTCTCGGTCGTACAGTGAACGTCGAGCACAGCTTGCGTTTTTGTATCGACGAGCGCGGTCGTTTTCAGCGTTTGAACGCGATAGTTCGTCCGGCGGCAGTAGTGCTTGCTGGCGGTTTCACGGTCGAAGAACGTCGCGTCGATTGCGGCGTGATCAGCGGTGTCGTGCAGCTGCGCCGAGAGACGCAGCAGCACTCGCCAGACTTTCATCTCGAACCTATCAAACGCCTTTACCAGTGTCGAGTGATCTGGGAGATCGCCTGCTTCGAGGCCGATCTCGGCCAAGATTTGTGGCATCTCGCTCAGCAGATCGAGGGCGTTGCGGTACGACTCATCGAGGTAAATTCGGAGACCGTGTAGCGAGACAAGAGCGTAATCGGCGAAGCCGCCACCCCCTTCGGGGGCGGTGACTTCGCCTCGGCCACCAACAACATTTTTAGCTAACGTGACCGCCTTCGTTGTGATGCGGGAGATCTTCGACATAACCACCGCGGGTTTCCCGCTTCACTTCCTTTGATTTGACGACCTATCCCGTCGCCTTACAGCGATTCACCAGAGCCGACTAAATGTCACTGAGTCTTCTGACGAATCTCGATTGGGAAATTTAGCATATTCCTAACACGAGAACGACGCTATTTACTGGTGTGGAGGTCGAGCTCGAACGTCCTGCTAGTGTCTGGTTGATTTATTAAGTGATAACAGGTATCTGCCGCCGCTTCAGGTGAAATGTACCTCTTTTCATCCACGTCTGTCCCCTCGTCGTATACATCCGGATTTAGAAGTGCCCCATCTATCACGATATGAGAAATGTGGATCCCTTCGGAAGAGTATTGTTCATTGAGTGAGCGAGCGAGCCCCCTGGCCGCTGCCTTCCCACTCTTATACGCAAAGTCACCTGCCTCCGGGGCGCTACCGAAGAACAGCATTGTCCCCCTGTTCTCGCGAAGGTCATCAAGCGCCTCGCGGAAGCACAGGAGACCACCATACGCGTAAAGTTGCCACAGTCGTTCGAAGCGGTCGGGTTCAAGCTCTCTACCAGCACTTGTGGTCTCTGTACTTGCTGTGTAGGCGACAGTCTCGACGTGACCAATTTCTTTACGTAACCGGTTAAACCCCTCCGAGACCTCAGCAGAGTCCGTGACGTCCGTCGGAACCGCGAGAGCATCGTATCCAGAATCCGTGAGCTCAGACTCGAACCTGGAAAGGTAGTCACTGCTACGAGAAAACAACCCGATTGTATATCCCTCCTTAGCCAACTTCCATGCTAACTCTTCACTAAATCCTGGACCTAGCCCCGCGATTACGGCCACTTTTGTCATTATCTATTTATTCTGGTGCACTAAGAAAATACTATCTATAGTTTCTACGGCACTGCTAACTTAGTGAAAGGGATGTGGATGCCATAGAACTCTTCTCACACTGTGATATAGTAATCGTTAGAACTTTCCGCTCAAAGACTGTTGCTATACTCAATGGATCATCTCGACGAGATCTCCGTCGAAGAACTCCAAGACGCCCTCGACAATGTTGACGGAAACAAGCCGACTCAACGGTTGTTAGCGGCGATTGCGTACAAAAACGGTGTAACGCAGACCGAACTTGCAGAGTGGCACGATACCGGGCGAAGAACGATCTACAGCTGGTTAATGCGACTTGATACGGACGAACCGTTTGAGCAAGCTGTGTCTGATGCTCATCGATCTGGGAGAAAACGAAAGCTCTCAGAATCACAGCAAAAAGAGTTCGAACGAACTGTTCATGAACCGCCCGAGGAAGTTGGGATCGACGCGCCGGCGTGGACGCCGGCGCTCGTTCAGGAATTTCTCGAAGAAACCTACGGCGTCGAGTACTCTGCCCCGAGTTGTCGGCGGTTGCTGAAAGAAGCTGGACTCAGCTATCAAAAACCTCGACGTACAGCCGCTGAATCTGAAGAATCCGACCAAGAAGAGTTCCACGACGAGATCAAAAAAAGCGAGCGGAGATGGACGCCACAGTAGTCTGTATCGATCAGACGAAAAAATCTGTCCAGGTCGAGCCGCGTGCCGCGTGGTTTCCGCGCGGCACGCGGCCGAGCGTCGAACTCTCTGGCCAACGTGACTGGACGTGTCTACTCGGCGCAGTCACCGAAAACGGTGACTGCTTTTTCTCGCGGTTCACCGAGTACGTCACCGCCGACCACGCAAAACATTTCATTCTCGCGTTATGCAAAGAATTTGAAGAAGACTTGATCGTCGTGCTAGATGGGGCGTCGTACTTCCAGGCGTCGGCCGTCACGGACCTGGCGGCCCGTGACGACCTCGCCTTCGTCACGTTACCTGCGTATTCGCCGGAACTCAATCCTGTCGAAGAGTGCTGGCGACAACTCCAGGACGCTCTGAGCAACCGATTCTTTGACTCGCTCGATGAACTCACGACGGCGATCGATACCGCTCTTGACCAGCTGTCGCTCCCAAAAGTGAGCAATTATTTCTAATGTCTACTATAATAGTGCTTCTCGGATTGTCTCCGCGTTCGTAGATGGTGATACCGACGACAAGGTGAAGGCACAGGACAATACATAATACCCGAGACCGCGTGCACGCGCGCGCGAGTGTGTGTTCGACCGAGGGCGCAGTCGTTTACTGATTCGTTGGTTCGGTTCAACTCCAGTACGCCAGTTGTACGTCTCATCCGACGTGGACTGCTTCAGCTGGACATTCTCGCTGTGTTGTTTGATGTGGTCTTCGACCCGTGCTTGATGTCTTTCGGATCATCAGCATTCCGTGCGTTGTATGGATCAACTGGTACGATTCCTGCGGCGTCGTGCCAGTCGAGGGTACCGTAGGTTCTGTCACCGACCAGCCATACCCTCTCCTCTGAGGCTTGCTTACTCTCTGTGAACTCTGTCACAATCGGGATCTTTTGCTCGGTCAAGACAGATTGTATAGCTGTAGCTGTAGTAGTACTCGTCCTCGGTTGAATCGTAGCCCTTCAACGTGTCTTGATCGGCAGGCATCGCCCTCACGTCAGTTGAATCGATGCAGTAGGTCAAGTCGACGATGTGTTTGAGTCCGGTGAGAAAGCGATCGCCCGTGTCTCTCGACGGCGGTCGGTCGACGCCATAGCTCAGCCAGACCACCGTGTTCCGAATCTCTCGTTCAACGGGGCGAATCCCGTAGATGTGGTGGTAGTAGCAATGGAGGAACCACGCGTCAGCTTTGGTGCTTCGTGCTCTCGTGTTCGTCCCGTCTCCGTCGCGGCAAGCACATCGAATTCGTCGAGAAACTTGAAGGAGGGATACTCAAACAACGCTAACGTCTCGGTCTACGCGACGTTGAAGAACGACTCTACCAAAGGATCATCTTGTAGGATCGCTGAGTCCCTACCACCTCAGCATTCACCGTGCTCTTTGGTGTGGTAACCGTTCTATGACACCCTCCTTTACTCCGTAACTTCTAGTTCAGAATTAGTTCTTACGAGGTCCAGTATAGAGTAGCCGAATATAGAGCCGAAACGCTACCCTGTGGTAATTGCGATCTCTTGTTTTATTGCCTGTTCGGAGGTGTCTCCAATTATACGGGAGTCAGTAACTCCATCTTTGAAAAATATGACTGTTGGTGCAACACCGACACCATATTGTTCTTTCAATGTCTCTGCCCAATTTGGCCCATAGACTGCTCCGAATCCGATATCATCAGGAATATGTTCATTTTGACATATGTTCTCCAGTCGGTCACGGACCTGTTCACAAGGCTGACAATCGTCCTTCCAAAAGTACACAATCGAGGTAGAATACTGACTGGTGAACGACTCAAGGTCCGAGCCACGTAATGGTATAAATCCTTCCGGAAGACCAGATGTCTCGGGAGGATTGTCGAGGACTTCCAATGATAGTGCCCCCACAATTGCTTCTTCAAAAGAAACTGCATCGACCAACTTCTGGATTAACATCGTATCAATCAGATTCTGGTCGGTGATCTCTTCGGATGATAGGTTGGTTGAGTCAAGAAATTGGTTGTGAAGCTCTTCGTATTCTGCGGATTCTACATCTGGAAACGACTTTCGCTGTCGTCTTCGTTTATTTTTGAACGTATCTGTTAAACTCAACTGACCATCCTGCGTCTCCTTGAGGATCCCCGTTGAACAAAATCGTTCTATGAGATCGTCGTATTCGGACTCCATCCTACTAGTTGTTGAAGTTGTGCATTAATAAAGTAACGCCTCTTATGTCCAGATATTGTCTGGATCAGCTGAGTGAAGCAGACAGTGAACGCTTGCAACTACATTTCTGCTGTGTTCGGACCGGTATGTCTGAAGTAGTTAGCAATGGCTTAGGTTCTTGTTGCCCTGCGGGCTGTTGATCAACTTTTCGAATTCAGTTGTAAACAGTGGGTTAACACAGATTGACAACCCAGGTTAGAGAGGACTGCGACAGTATTCGACAGCGATATTCCCGCCAAGTGGAGTTGGATACCAGCTTCATCGTAGACTCGGGTGTCGACTCTCGCTTCACAAAACTCATAGTAGTATCCAGAAGTGTTTACTCACATCCCTCGGAGCGATCGCGGACATCGTTAAATATCACTTGATTCGATCCGTTGTTGCCAGAAAGACTTCCCGATTTTACTTTGGACAGCGTCGATTTCGAACATTTACCCGTCCATCATATATAAATATATTCTGAATTCTATTAAATTGTATTCTTAGGATGGTATTCTCCAAATTCATTACGGAAAACATTACAAATTTCGCCGACGGTAGCGTATTTCTTCACCGCGTCGATAATGTAAGGAAGCAGGTTCTCCTCACCTTGGGCAGCCTCCCGCAAGGCTTCGAGCGTTGTGTCGACGGCCTCGTCGTCTCGTTTCTTCCGCATCGACTCGAGTCGATCGATCTGACGCTGCTGATCACGCTCGGTAACCTCTTGAACGTCCATCTTGGGCTCTTCGTCGACTTCGAACTTATTCACTCCGACAATGATCCGCTCACCCGTCTCGATCTCCCTCTGGCGATCGAAGGCAGTATCCTGGATTTGTCTCTGAACCCACTGTTGCTCGACAGCGGAAAGCATTCCACCGCGCTCGTCGACGTCCTCAAGGATAGCGTAGGCTTCCTGCTCGACTTCGTCAGTGAGGCTCTCGACATAGTAACTGCCGGCCAGCGGGTCGATAGTGTCGGCGGCGCCGGACTCGTGGGCGAGGATCTGTTGGGTACGCAGGGCGGTCTGGACAGACTCCTCGCTCGGCAGGGAGAGCGCCTCGTCTTTTCCGTTGGTGTGCAGCGACTGGGTCCCGCCGAGCACCGCCGCCAGCGCCTGGTAGGCGACTCGAACGACATTGTTCTCAATTTGCTGGGCAGTTAGCATCGACCCAGCGGTCTGGGTGTGGAATTTGAGTTGCTTTGATTTGGGGTTCTGGACATCGAAACGCTCCTCCATAATGTCGTGCCACATTCGCCGGGCCGCACGGAACTTGGCGACCTCTTCGAAGATGTTGTTGTGGCTGTTGAAAAAAAAGGATAGCTGGGGAGCAAATTCGTCGACGTTCAACCCCGCATCCAAGGCGGATTCGACGTACTCGATACCGTTACCCAACGTGAAGGCCAGTTCCTGGGCAGCCGTTGATCCGGCCTCGCGGATATGGTAGCCTGAGATGGAGATCGTGTTGAACCTCGGCGTCTCCTCAGCGCAGAATTCAAAGATGTCAGTGATAATCCGCATCGAGGGTTCAGGCGGGTAGATGTAGGTGTTGCGGGCGATGTACTCCTTGAGGAGGTCGTTCTGGATTGTCCCCCGAAGTTCGGTGCGATCGACGCCCTGCTGGTCACCTACTGCGATGTACATCGCTAGCAGTACAGAGGCGGGCGCGTTGATCGTCATTGAGGTTGAAACCTCGTCCAGCGGAATGTCGTCAAAGACTACCTCCATATCTGCGAGTGAATCGATTGCGACGCCGGCTTTCCCAATCTCGCCGGCAGACATCGCGTCGTTGGAGTCGTAGCCCATTTGCGTAGGCAAGTCGAACGCCATCGATAGTCCCGTCTGGCCCTGGTCGAGCAGGTAGTGGTAGCGCTCGTTGGTATCCTCCGGCGTCGAGAAGCCGGCGTACTGACGCATCGTCCAGAGTCGTCCCCGATAGCCTGTCGAGTAGACCCCACGTGTGTACGGTGATTCTCCCGGATAGCCGAGATCTTCCTTGTAGTCCTGATCGGCGACGTCAGCGGGCGTGTAGAGTCGATCAACCTCTTGGCCACCCGTGTCCGCTGTGAATCTATCTTTCCGTTCGCCGAAGCGGTCGACAAGGGGTTCGACCGATTCATCGTGCCACTCTTCGTATCCAGAACGGATCTCTTCGAGTTCGTCGGGATCGAACATAAATGGGGCCAAAGCAGTGAGTGGACTTGAATCTTGGTAAGCCATCAAGAGTCGTATTGAGTTTCTTGACTTCACACCTAGATGAACACTCCGTCAATCCGGTGTATTAAACGTCGATGAGGTTTGGGCTGTTGAGTGTCCACGCCAAGAGATTCTGACCGCTTTCACGGAAGGACCGCTTGAGTATCGTTTTATGAGTGAACTCGCGTACGCGCGAATAGTTCAATATCTGATACGAACTCTTCGGAACAGTAGAGCATATCGAAGAGAAAGGTGTCCGCCAAGGCACCTCGCGCGATGAGTTCGTCACGGTGTCGTCGATGATGACAACACCGTCATTGCTTCACCTCGTGTCACGGTCTGTTGGAGCAGCGCGAGTTGTTCTATGTTGAACTGATCTTCACCCTAGTCGGCTCAGTAAGAAGCTTGTTTAGGGCACTCTGACAAACCGATGTAAGGAGACTTGATAGCCAATTAAATCAAAGGAATTGAAGCGGGAAATTGGTGGTACTTGATGCCGAAGATTTCCCGCTTTACGAGCAAAGCGTGTCGTTAGCTAAAAGTGCTGTTGGTGGTCGAAGAGGGTGTCAACCTTAGAGTACGGTAATTTTACCGTAAGACGCTCAAGACACCGATCCACACCGCCAGATGGGTATACGGCGGTCACAATTTCCGATGAAACAGCCGCCAAGCTTGCAGAACTCGTGGTGACTCACGATCTTGGGAGTGTGGCTGAAGCGATCGACTTTGCAGCTGATGCTGCTCGTGATTCGGAGACACTCTCAGAAGCCGAGTTAGCTCGTCCTCTCCACCGAAAACTCGCAGATTGAAGCTAGTAACAGTAACTATACCGTAATCGTCCCAGCTAGGGTTGACACCCTTACGTGGATCAGGCAAAAAATTTATAACTCCTGGTGGTACAATATGTTATACTATGCCAAACAAACCACTTTCTGACTTGAAGGCTCAGATTGGCGATAGCTACAAGACCGTTAAAAACCTACGAATCGAGCCTGGAAAGGTTTCTGAATTCGCCTCCGCAATTCAAGACGATAATCCGATATTCCATTCCAGGGAGGCTGCTAATAAAAACGGATACGAGAATATTCCTGCACCGCTGACATTTACGAGAACTTCGTACTTCCCCCGCTACAGGCCCGAAGGTATAGACGAAGACTTAGGTTTTGACCTCGATCTAAATTATGACAATGTTCTCCATGGAGAACAAGAGTACGAATACGAACGCCCGGTTGTCGTTGGTGATACACTCACTGGAACCACAACATTGGTTGATGTCTATCAAAAAGAGGGAGTTCGTGCCGGAACAATGACCTTCTGTATTTACGAAACTGAGTACTATGACGAAGATGATAAATTAGTCGTTACTGAACGGATCTCTCGTATCGAAATCGAGGATGGAGACGCTAAATAATGCCTGATAGCAGAGAGTACTCACTTCGAATAGGTGACGTCGAGGTTGGCGACGAAGGATCAGAATTCATTGTGGAAAACCTCAATCGGGTCGATTTCGTCAAGTACGGAGGTGCGAGTGGTGATTTCCACCGGATTCACTTCGATGAACCTTACGCCAAAGACGCAGGATACGAGAGCGTCTTCGGATATGGAATGTTAACTGCTGGATACATATCTAAATTGATAACTGACTGGTTCGGACTTGCCCATATCCGTAAATTCTCAGTCCGGTTCGAAAACCGAACCTGGCCTGGGGATACAATCAGGGTCGCAGGCACGATCGTCGAAAAGTTGGAGCGGGATAATGAGATCGAAGTATTAGCAATGGTCGAAGCTATCAATCAAGACAATGTGATGGTTGCGACAAGCAGAGTTACGGCAGTTTTCACACGTCAATAAAACTTCTCTGTTGAATAGCGATCTAATCATCCGGCCTCACGAGTTTGGAAGAAGAGAGCCGGGGACATCTAGCTTGGTATAGAGTTAGATATGTTCGGCTCTGTTGAAATCCTCAGAGACTTATATGTTCGTCCTGTAATTCTATGAGATGAACCCTCCCGAAGTCGCAGATCCTCTGGTTTACTGAGAAGGCAATCCATCTGGCACGCCGGGCCGTCTCTCGATACTGCTTGATGTTCTCTAAACACCGCTATACGCTCCCACAGCTCGTTGTTCTGCTGTGTCTCAAAGTTTGGAAGAACATAACCTATCGTGGTTTGTTTGACGAACTGATCGAGATACCCCGCATTGCGCCCTCGGATTAGCTGAACTGCTACGCCATCAACGCTCTGAAAGGCGTTCAACCGGCTTGATAAGGCTGTATGGCGTTTAATATTGACTCTCTCAACGATGTTACTTCCGACGAGCGGAATCGCTGGTGTCGATTCGTCAGGGTTCGATCGCAGTCACGCCTCGAAACACTATATGAACGGGCTGAACTTACGATTCAGCAGCTCAAAGTGACACTGCTGGTCGACACCAGTGTGAACGCGATACTCGACTCCACGTGACGACAACACGAAAACACGATAGCCAGATTGCTGCGTCGTTGATCAAACTGCTTTGTTGAATCCGATGATGGCGTCGGGATCACTGTTTGAGAGCCTGTTCGAGGTTGTAGACTGCGGCGGTCAGCACGAGCTCGCGGAATTCGCGGTACCACGCGCAAGGGTGGACAGCGGAAGTCGAACCGACGCTGGATGGCCGAGACTGCCTTTTCGGCCATCCAGCGCTGGTCGTATAATTCGCTGTCCAACCGTGCGTTGTGTGCGTGATCGTAAACAGCGAACAGCCGGTGACGCGGCAAGGGCCGGCCGCCCTCTGAACGGAGGGCGTCCCGGAGAGATTGGTCGTTATATCCCTTGTCGCCGGCTATACTCTCGATCTTCGCGGTGTTACAAAGGGCGACTCGACGGCCAGTTTGCGTGTCGTGGGGCCAGTGTGCCGAGCAGTGAAGATCGAGAATGGCACACGAGTCTGTATCGACGAGCGTTGTCGTTTTGAGCGTGCGTATGTGGCGATCCGAGCGGTGTTGGTAGTGTTTCGATGCTGTTTCGCGGTCGAAGAATGTGGCATCGATGGCACTGTTGGAACCCGGATCGCAGATGGTCGGGGATTCACGAAGGAAGCCACGCCACACGGACATAGGCACCCTCTCAAACGACCGGTACAGCGTTGAGGGTGCAGGAAATGCCGTTCGAGCGAGCTGTAAAAGCCCACGAACGCGATAATCTCGCTCGCCCAATCCACGATCTCTCGATACGTCGCATCCATGTGAACCCGCAAAAAGTGGAGCGTTATATGCTTCCAGCCGGGAAATCCGTTGCTAGTCGGATCACTCACCGCCGTTTGACTGGCGGCACAGCGCTTTTGAGCCGGCGAAACGGCTTGCTTAACGAAGCGGAAGAGTAGTTTGGTCACATTCGGCTCTTCCGCTTCGCTTCCACCTTCAGAGCGACGCTATCCCGTCGCTTTCTGCGGATTCAACAGAGCAGATCAAACGCAATCCCGAGAGAATTGATATTCTGCTTGGTGACAAAGGATACGACGACCAGAAAATTAGACGACTTGCCCGTCAACACGAGGTTCGCCCACTGATCAAGCACCGTGAGTTCACATCCCTTCACAAGGTATGGAACGCACGCTTAGACGCTGGTATCTACGGGCAACGGAGTCAATTAGAGACGGTCAACTCAACGCTCAAGCGGAAGTACGGTGCTTGACTTTATTAATGTAGTTAAACGCGCGTGCGCGAGAATCGTTCCAAGAGCGCTGCTGCAGCACAGAAGTTCAGGTGGTTAGCATCAGGTGCTAGTGCCGACTGGCACCTACAGCGTGCCGTAACTCGTGGTCTCGAAAACCACGGTCCTGATTAGTGTCCTACACATAACATATGTACAGAGAATTAGACGGTCATTGCTGGAAGGCCGAGACAGCCTTTTCGACCATCAAGCGTTGATCGGCCCGCTGTCCACTTGTTAACTCTCGGTATCGAGCATTAATTCGATTTTACCGAACATCTGTATTCGCAGTATGTAGAATAGCAGTCTGTTATTCAGATCAAATCATTACAATAGTATGTATGTAATTAAGACTCTATTCGGATGGTGGATTATGATTAAATTACGAGAATACAATTGTAATAGTTCAAGTCACGAATAAACTTGATTGGTATTCTAATGACATTCGACATATATATAATATGTGATGTAAACTTAATTATTCATATAATAGGCTAAAATTATTATTCTAAATTCGGGATTTCCGATTTATTTTATTGAATATTATTGTGTACTATTAATGAGATCATTTATCCTCCTCCCTTCATTTGATACCATATATAACCATTTCACCTTCATCTATCAAGAGCGTCAAGGTTAGAGGATCGCATTGTGGAACGCGGCGAAGTCTTTGATCCAGCGGTCCACTAATTTCCAGGAGCTATGGTGGGGGAACCGGTGGTAGAAGATCCTGGTTCGGTATTTGAGAAGGCCGAACCAGGCTTCGACGAGGAACCGTTTCCCCCACGTTTCACGGCGTGATTCGCAGAGATCGAGCTCATCAAGCGCCCAGTTGTACCAGGGTTCGATCCACGAGAACGACAGGATCACCGCGGCACCGCTTCAGCACTGGCCTGACGAATAGTAGTGCGTCGAGATCGTCCGGGAGAAACCTCGATGTGGACGACTTCGAAAGTCTCCACATCGACTGTTGCCCAGACATAGACCTCGGTATCTTCGACCTTCAGCTTGGTCTCGTCAATCGCTATCGTCGAGTGGTAGTCGGGCTCCGGCTCAAACAGGTGCGCCAGTCGATGATACCACTGGCGCACAGCTTCGTATGACCGCTCGATGACTCTCTCTACGCGGCGATATGAGAGGCCAGTATGATAGAGAAATGCTGCTTCGACACGCTGATCGGTCGGCGTATCCTCACGACGTTTTTGTACATACTATCCTCTCGTACCGACTGGTCGTACCGTTCATCGATAAGTCGTATGAGGCGATCAGACAATGTTTCCATCGGCTATACCATTTGTTCGAGCCCAACTTCCGGGATCGATGAGCACTCTGTTTGAGCAGAAATCAAATGTGAGATATTCGATGTTGTTCTAGGCCTCCCCCGGCCGATCAAGTCTCGTTTCGGTACTGCTTTTTGACAGTGGTTCTTGAACGATGGCCCGGTCAGCCCTCACATAATTATTAATGCAACTGTTGAATGAATTCACTGAGATGTTTTTCGATCCACGAACCCACAAAATTCAGCTGTTCAGTCAACTTTGTCAAGATGTTATTGAGGTGGGGGCGGCCGAGATCCGATCATCAACGATCAGTGTCGATGATTTCCAATTGAGACTTTTTCAACCCAACTCAATTGGATTCAAATACGATGAGTCGACCGGGAGACAGATGAGGTCAATACCAGCGATTCCGCGTACCAGAGACGCAAATCGTCCACCAATCGTAGCAGGCTTCGAGTGGAGTTCGACATCGAACTCAGTATTGATGAGGTGCTGTATCTTCTGTTTCTTCTAGGATTTACCCGTCACCCATCGCTATAAACTCGTATGCCGTTCTTGACGTCCACTGTTTAATACACTGCCTACACGAAAGGTGGGCTGGTCGTGGAGTTACCTTTGCTACTTCGAGTAATTGAGGCTGCGATAGTCTTCTAGAGTGTCAGATTCTGATAAAAAACACCGTATCCTATGGAATACTTCTGGATAGTAAATATTATGATGGTGAAGTTTCGATTTATAATCGATGAAAGCGCTTGTAGCAGTCAAAGAAGTGATGCTTGTCGAAGATGAGTTCGAAATTGAGGGTGTCGAAATCGCGGAACAGCATCTTAGTGCGGATCTCAACGAGTGGGACGGCTACGCGATCGAGGAGGCCGTCGAGCTGCAGGAAGATGGTATTGTGGATGAAGTCGTTACGGTTACTATTGGTCCCGAAGAGTGTGAACAGACTATCCGTCAAGCTCTCGCAAAGGGTGCCGATCGCTCCATTCGGATTTGGGACGACACTCTCGAGGGGGCAGACTTGATAGACGTTGACGCTAAGACAGAGATTCTCAGCGCCGTTATTGAGGAGGAAAACCCCGATCTCGTTTTAACCGGTGTTCAGGCCGGCGATGACAGTTTTGCCGCGACCGGTGTTTCCGTCGCAGAGAACCTTGGATTCCAGTGGGGAGCCGTTGTTAACCACCTTGAGCACGACTTTGAAGATGGTCTCGCCTCTGTCCACCGTGAACTTGAGGGTGGAATTGAGGAGCTGACCGACCTCGAGTTACCCGCAGTACTGACAATCCAGACGGGGATCAACGAGCCGCGCTACGCCAGCCTACGCGGTATTCGCCAGGCACAGCGCAAGGAACTCGATGTCAAGACCCTCTCCGACATTGGCGTCGACGAGAGCAGGATCGCAACCGAATTCGAGCTAACCGATATGTATGAACCCGAAAGCAAGAGCGACACGACCATCTGGGAGGGGAACGCTGGTGAGACCTCCTCCAAACTGGGTGAACTGCTCCGCGACAAAGGAGTTGCACAATGACTGACGTCCTCGCAGTGACCGATCACCGACGTGGCGACTTGCGCGACATCAGCTACGAACTTATCACCGCTGGTCGTGAACTCGCCGACGAGACGGGGGGAGACCTCCACCTTGTGATTATCAACGGCCCCGTTGACAGGTTCGCCCAGAAGTGTAACCGCGTCGGCGTGGACACGATCCACACTGTTTCTTACGGAGAAGAGTTCAATCACGATATCTACACACAGGTGATCACGCAACTTTACCATAACCTTGCACCCAAGTACATACTGACGCCTAACAGCGTCAACGGGCTCGACTACGCTCCCGCGATCGCCAACAGACTTGATCTGCCAATAGTCACGGATACGATCGACCTCGAGACTGACGGCAAGTCGCTCGTCGCAACCCGAGAAATGTACGGCGGCAAGGTTGAAACAACCAACCAATACGAGGGCAATGTGGTTGTCACGATCCGAGGGGCCGAGTGGCCCGCTGCGGAAGTCACCGGAGACGCCAAAGTGAAGCCCTTTGACGCAGAGATCGACGAGGACGCCATCGGTTCAACAGTTACCGGATTTGAAGAGGCCGTCGGCGGTAACGTTGACATCAGCGAGGCCGACTTACTCGTTTCGATTGGCCGAGGGATCGAAGAAAAAGAAAACCTCGATCTTATCCGGAACCTCGCGGACACGCTCGACGCAACGCTATCCTCCTCGCGTCCGATCGTTGATAACGGCTGGCTACCCAAGAATCGACAAGTTGGCCAATCCGGTAAGGTCGTCACGCCTGAGGTATATATCGCAATCGGTATCTCCGGCGCAGTGCAGCACGTCGCCGGTATGAAAGGATCAGATACAATTATCGCCATCAATACAGACCCTAATGCGCCGATTATGGATATCGCCGACTACGCAATCGTCGACGATCTCTTCGACGTCGTTCCTGAACTTATCGAGGAGTTTCAGTAATCGCATCGTAAACGGAGACACAGAATTCAGCAAGTTTGGCAGCTAATTTACCTGAGACTACATTGGCGCGTATCCATCCGGTGGCATATACACTGTTTAGTCGTCCTCCGACGGATTTACCGTACTCTAAGGTTGATACTCTTCTCTTCAGAACGAGGGGAAAGATTTAAGTTTAAATACTGAGATAACCACAATATGGTGTTTAGCCTATCTGAAGAACAGCGGGCTGTGCGTCAGTCCGTTCGGGACTTCGCGGAAAATGAAATTGCACCAGTCGCAAAGGAAATCAATGACAAAGGCGAATTTCCAGAAGAGGTTATCAGTAAAGCAGCCGAAGTGGGATTTCTTTCAGCAAGTATTCCTGCAGAATATGGTGGATCGGAAATGGGTTACCTTAGTGACTTAATAATTTCGGAAGAATTATGTCGGATCGATCCTTCGATTGGCATTGCGATCAAATCGTGCAGTTCGGCCGCTCTATTAATTAGTGACCACGGTTCGGAAAGGCAGAAGGAAGAATATCTTAAGCCGACTGCCAGAGGTGATAAATATTCCTCGATCGCCATCACTGAACCACAGGCTGGAAGCGACGTTACCGGAATACAAACCACCGCAGAGCGGGATGGTGATGAGTATATCATTAATGGAAACAAGATATATATTACTAATGGAAGTCAAGCAGACTACGTGATTACGTTTGCAAGGACTGGACCAAGGAAGGATGAAAAGCCATATGATAACGTTAGTGCTTTTATTGTTGACACGGATCAGGAAGGGTACACTACTGAACCAACTGGATTAATGGGACTTGATGCTGAGGACAATTGTACAGTGTACCTTGATGATGTCCGAACTGAGGCATGGCAACGGATCGGAGAAGAAGGCGAGGCCTTCAAAGATCTTATGAACTGGTTCAATATGAATAGGGTGAGAAATGTTGCAGGATACGGTGTCGGACTGGCGCAGGGCGCCTTTGATCAAGCATTCGAATATGCAGAAGAAAGAGAGCAGTTTGATCGATCAATTAATGAATTTCAAGGTATCAGGTGGAAATTCGTAGATATGGCAAAAGAAATTGAATCCGCACGACTACTTGCGTATCGAACGGCACATCTTCTCGATGAAGGAGAGGAGGGAGTTATTCCTCCTGAACTTAGCGCGTTAACAAAACTTAAAGTAGCAGAGACGGCACGGGAAGTTGCCAACGAGGCACTTCAGATTCATGGTGGTGCTGGCTATACTACAGAGTATGATATTGAGCGTTTCTACCGAGATGCTAAAATCCTAGAGATCTTTGAGGGAACCAATGAAATTATGAAAAATATTGCTTCAAAAGAAATGATTAAAAATGGTGGATTTATGACTCACCAAGAACACTAAGTGAAAAAATAATCTAATTTAACACCACTTTTGTGTAAACTGAAGTGTTGAATAGAAGTCGCGGTTACGGCGACTCAATGATTCTATGGTAATAATAACGAATGAAAGATAATTTCAGGGAATTAGACTCCACGCGAGAGCGACCAGCGGTAGCGTTCGCAGCCCTTGAGTTCAGTTTTAACATAGAAACCGTCGATCTCAAAAGGGACTTTAATGTGTAGCCAATGCATATCCAGCGCCTGTGGGAAGCGCTTGACCGCTGATCGACGTCTTTTGCGAAACGTCAATTTCTACGTCTGACTGTCTTAGAATCCCTGTGTGAGGGTATGTACGTGTAGATCCTGTGAGACCACTTTCTGAGGGCCACCATTAACTGTTCTAACAAAACACGTCAGTCATCATCCGGCCGTGAGCGTAATTAACGGACAGCCCAAGGACGTTCTGTTGGCTACTAACGTTGCCAGACCTGCTATCATATAAATATGGATGATTATGCATCTCATCCGTTTAAAACCGCTTCATACCGCTGCAACTTCAGCCCAACGTAGGACTTCAAACGATCTTCCGTGAACGCGTTCAGACCTGCATATGGACAATCACGAGCCCCAATCACAGTATCAACGATCTAATACAGTAGATCTAGTATATTCCTCTAACATACGGAGCCAAGAAATTAGACGGTGTCCATAACTCAGACAACAATTATTTATCAGGACTCTTTCGTTATGGTCAACCTATTTCCCTTGCCAATTGGGTTCTCGATCTTCAATAAATGCTGTTCTTCCTTCTGCAGCGTCTTCGGTATGATGAAGTTCGTTAATAACTCGACGCTCGTATCTTCTCCCCTCCTCTAACCCCGTTTCACGGTACATATTGATAACATCTTTCAGTGCCCGAATGGCAGTTGGTGGTTTCTCCGCGATTTGATTGCTGAATTGGTCTACTGCTTCATCAAGGTTTTCAGCCTCAACAACGTCGTCCAATATTCCCCATTCTTGTGCTGTATCAGCTGACACGTGTTCGCCAGTCATTGTTAATCGCTTTGTGAGACTTGATCCAACAATCTCTGCCAGCCGTTGAGTACCACCACCACCGGGTATGAGTCCTATATCGACTTCTGGTAGTCCGATAGTTGATCGATTACTCGCGATTCGGAAGTCACAGGCAAGTGCTAGCTCTAGTCCTCCTCCTAGTGCGTAACCATCAATTTTCGCGATGACTGGTCCATTGAATATTTCTGGAGCTGCGTATACGTCTTGTATGTCGAAATCACCAGACGATCTCTCATCGAGTTCGTGAATATCTGAACCAACACAAAAAGCCTTCTCACCAGCACTCTCAACAATCACGACTCGAACTTTGATTCCATCTGACTTCTCATCGATTCTTCGGAACTCATCGAACCCTTCTACGATATCAGATTTCAGTGTTGAAGAGAGTGCATTTAACGAATCCCCTCTAGACAGCTGGATTTTGCCAATTCCGGACTCACGATCAAACGACCATGTTATTGTGTCGAACTGGTTTGAAACCATAATGTAACCGATCTATTTTAAACATTAATATAGTATACTATATCGGTAAAAATTATGTGTTTAGATAATACAAAGTTACTATTAGATAACCTATTAATAAGTGACGTCCAAGATGCGGGTTTAGAAATAAATGAGCCTCCAATCATATATTCTCGGCGACGAATCCGAGATTATACAGGAACGGAATTTTCAGGTCTTACTGTTGGCCAATACTGCTGGACCGATGGGCTTTGTGTTAGTAACACCGATATTAGACTCATTAATATCACCATTTGGAACCTCGGCAGCAAATATCGGACTTATGATGTCTGCCTACACAGCACCCTCAATAGTGTTGATTCCAATGATTGGATATTTATCAGATAGGTTTGGAAGAAAGCCATTTATGATTCTAGGATTGCTACTAATAGGTTTTGGAGGAGTTAGTATTGCCTTTACTACAAATTATTCATACGTTTTGGCTCTTCGTTTCGTACAAGGGCTAGGTAGTGCGGCGATCGTACCGATCATCGTTACCAGCATTGGTGATGAGTACGATGGATCCCGGGAGGCAACAGGTCAAGGTATTCGATTCACTGTTTCTGGCCTCACTCAGATGTTTATCCCACTGATAGCGGGAGTTCTAGTCGGGATCGCGTGGCAATACCCGTTCTTCATATATGCATCTGTACTACCAATGACACTGATGGTTTACGCTTGGTACGATGAACCGATCAGCACTGATCGATGTCATAAGGAAGAGGCAAACCCGTCGATCGTTGGTTCACGGTTGGAATTGTTTCAAGATATTATGTCGTATCGGCGAGCAAAAATTATGCTGTTGATACGTGGTCTTCCGGGTATCGTGTGGGTTGCATTCCTTACATTCAATTCGATAATTGTGGTACAACTAATGGATGGTACACCGACACAGGCCGGGATTTTAGCTGGTGGAGCTAGTCTAACAATGGCGATAACTGCGAGCCAATCAGGTCGAATGACCTCGTTGTTAGATAGCCGAATAAACCTATTAATTGTTGCAAATATCGCTATGGGTGGGGGGTTCGTAGTACTCTTGTTAAGCTCTTCGTTCATTATTGCGTTGCTTGGGATAGCAGGTACCGGTGCTGGCTTAGGAGTTCTGTACTCGATATATCGAAGTGTCATCACGACCCTTGCACCCGATCCCATCCGTGGGAGTATGGTTAGTATCTCGGAAGCATTCGGGAAGTTTACAGTTACATTTACTCCCATTGTTTTGGGTGCCATTATTTCAGCGCTCTCAACCCAAATTGGACTCCAACTCGCCGTTCAATTGGTTTGTTTAGCAACAGCTGTCACCGTTAGTGTAGCTGGGGTAGTTTGTCTAGTAGTAGTCACTAGGTCACCTACTATACCAAACACATACCAATAATATGAATATCACCAATGGGTTTGTCTTGATGAACTTAATATCAGTAGATTAGCTCTGTTGTGCTTTGTCGAATACGATGATGGCGTAGGGATCGCTGTTTGAGAGCCTGTTCGAGGTTGTAGACTGTGGTGGTCACCACGAGATCCGAAACTATACCACACGCGAGGGTGGACAGCGGAAGCCGAACCGACGCTGGATGGCCGAGACTGCCTTTTCGGCCATCCAGCGCTGGTCGTATAATTCGCTGTCCAACCGTGCGTTGTGTGCGTGATCGTAGTGTGTGAACAGTCGGTGACGCAGCAGGGGTTGGACGCCCTCTAACCGAAGGGCGTCACGAGTGATTGGTCGTCAAAGCCTTTGTCACCGGTCAGACTCTCTATTTTCTCGGTGTTTCGAAGGGCGGCTCGACGGCCAGTTTGCGTGTCGTGAGGCCAGTGTGTCGAGCACTGGGTGCCGAGGGTGGCACACGAGTCGGTATCGCTGAGTGCCGTCGTTTTGAGCGTGCGGATGTAGCGATCAGAGCGGTGCTGATAGTGTCTTGATGCCGTTTCGCCGAAGGAGGTGGCATCTATGGCAGCGTGTGAGCCCGGATCGTAGAGCTGGGAAGACTCCCGAAGGAACCTACGCCACACGGGATATGGGAACCCTCTCAAACAACCGATACAACGTTGAGAGTGCGGGCAATGCTGTCCGTGACAGCTGTATGAGGCCGAACTTGATCCATTTCACTCGCCCAATCGACGATTTCGCCGTACGTCGTATCTATGTGAACCCGCAAAAAGTGCAGCGTCACGTGCTTCCACGCAAGAAATCTGTGGCAAATCGGATCACTCACCTCCTTAGACTGGCGGCACAGCGTCTTTGAGGCAGCGACGAGGCCTGCTTAACGAAGCGGAAGAGTAGGTTTAGTCACATTCGGCTCTTCTGCTTCGCTTCTACCCTCCGAGCGACGCTATTCTGCCGCCTTCTCGGGTTCATCAGATCAAAACTGACGGTTTCCTACTCCATCTCCTTTAGTTGAAGCTCTATTCACCTAATTCAATAATTTGACTAGTGACTGTTCCCAAAACAATTATATTTAACCTCTAAGATTAAGAAATGAGAATATGAGCAGCGAACAGAACCAGGAGTCGATTCGGTGTCTGGTTGCCAAAGCTGGGCTTGATGGACACGACCGTGGGGCGCACGTTATCGCACGAGCGTTCCGTGACGCCGGGTTTGAGGTAATCTACTCTGGATTGCACAAGGCCCCCGAAGAGATCGTCCAGGCGGCGGTCCAGGAGGACGTTAACGTTCTTGGTATTTCCATTCTCTCGGGTGCCCACAGCACGCTTGTTCCGAAGATTTTGAACGGCCTTGAGGAGTACGGCGCTGCGGCGGACACGCTCGTCCTCGTTGGTGGTGTCATCCCTGAGGAGGACCGCGAGGAACTCGAGGCCCAGGGCGTCGCGAATATCTTTGGCCCTGGAACTGCGGTTGAGGAAACGATCGAGTTCGTCCGTGAAAACGCACCCGAGCGATGAGCAACGAGGATTTACTCGAAGCGCTGCTCGCGGGCGAGCACCGTGCGCTCGCGCGAGTCATCTCGAAGATCGAGGATCGCTCACCGGGCCACCGCGAACTCGTCTCCAAGCTGTACGCCCACTCCGGCGAAGCTGACGTCATCGGCATCACCGGTAGTCCTGGAGCCGGCAAGTCGACGCTTGTCGACAAACTCGCCGAAACATACCACGAGCGTGGCCAAACTGTCGGCATCATCGCGATCGATCCCTCATCACCATTTTCCGGCGGAGCAGTACTCGGTGACCGCATTCGGATGGTCTCCACGGTGGGTGATATGGATGTCTTCGTCCGCTCGATGAGCGCTCGTGGCACGCTGGGTGGGCTCTCGACCGCCACTGCGGACGCCGTCAAGGCTATGGATGCCTTCGGCAAGGACAAAATCATTGTCGAGACTGTCGGAGCTGGCCAGAACGAGATCGATGTCGTCCGCACCGCCAACACTGTCGCCGTTCTCGTCCCGCCTAGTTCGGGCGACGTGATCCAGACGCTGAAAGCCGGCATCCTCGAGATTGCCGACGTCTTCGTAGTCAACAAGGCTGACTGCCCCGGCGCGGATCGGACCGTCCAAGAGCTTCGAGAGATGCTTCAGCTGGGCGAGGACGCGGGCCTCGGTGGTGGTGGTAGTAACCGCCACAGTCAGGCTGTGATCGATGCCCACAATGACTGGAGATCTGAGGCGAAAGAGGAGATCGAGTCGGGTTGGTCGACGCCGATCGTCGAGACTGTTGCTATGGATGGTACCGGCATTGAGGAGCTTATTAACGCTCTTGCGGCGCATCGCGAGTACCTTGTCAACTCCGGTGAGCGTGCTGATCACGTCCGTGATCGGTACGCTCAGGAGATTCGGACACTCCTACGCGAAGACGTCCACGGGCTCTTGGAAGATGAACTTGAGCGCGCCGGCAGCGTCCACGATCTTGCCGATGCCGTTCGACGGGGTCAGACTGACCCTTACACAATCACTAGAAAGCTGCTCGATCCGGTCGAGACTTGTCTGGAGGGTTTGGATTCTGACCGTCTCGTTGATGACGGTAGTGGAACCGATTTTAGGCCAAAGTGATCTCTACTGAAGATAATTAATTTCAATAGATATTCAGAGAAATTTGAGTATTCAAACATCTTTACAACTACGTTTTGTACGTTCTTCAAAGAGTGTCAACCATCGCGTAAAGATGGGAACCGAGTAGGAGTACGTTGAGTATTGTACTCTGTTGAACCCACAGAAGACGTCGGAATCAGTTCACTATACGGTCGGTCAGTATCGCTATCGAGAGAGTTCTGAGAAGTGATCTCGATAGAGATATGGGAAGGTAGGCATCTCTGGGTAGTTCGACACGGCATAGCTATGGTAAGGAGCGACATAATCGCTCCTTCAAATATCATAATTCCCGTTCCGTCATCGGATTCAACAGAGCACTGGAAAATACTCGTCCGTATGGCTGTGAAAGTCACCAGAAGGATGTACTTTCGTGCAGATATTTGCTCTCGACAATACTCAGTATCTCACAAATCGTCGCCAGCTGACTCGTTTTGCGTTCATCGATCTATTTACGTGAATCGCTATCATCGAACAGGTAGCGCTATGGACAAGATTCTATCGTCATTAAACCCCGTCAACATTATTTAATTTACTATCCCACATCGTCATAAAATTCTCTGCTCGTCTAAGAGATATGTACTAGACTGCTGATGTTTATTAATTAAGTCCCAAACATAATATAAAATACAATTCGAACCTTCCGAAGAATAGAACGTCTCTATTACTCAATATCGGTTTTAGTTCATACAAAATTACAACAGTACTATTGTAACTCCTTTGTACTCAAAATCCCTTTCCGCTGCTTGTATAGATTAAAAATGGACCAATCTGATCGAGGATGTGGAGGGGAGCCAAGAAAATCACGTTGAGTTACTGTAACTAACGTCAGTCTGCAAGTTGTCGATGGCAAAGTCGGGCTAATTCGACGTCAGAGAGTGCCTCTGGATCACGTGCGGTATCAGCTGCAAAACCCTTTACCTCAGTAATGCTCTAGAATCCATTCAGTAGCATATCTCACTGTCTCAGTCGTTCTACGAGAGACTTCCCGTACTCTAAGGTTGATACCAGTGTCTGAGCTTCTTCTAATGCTATTTATAGCATACTCTGCGAGTCATATTAGAATAATTCAGATAAATAGACAATTTATTTATAATTCGGGATATTCGAATGGTATTCGATCAAATAATCCACTCCCCTTGAGTCAGTACAGTTTTTGAAAAGCTACCTGTGGAGCGTAGTGTTGTGGATCTCTAACCATCAGGACACTCTGATCGCTTTCTCATAAACCGTACTGATGGTCAATCACCGAATGATGTTCTAGCCAGATATCCACTATACTGCTCTGTTGAATCCGATGATGGCACGTGAGTCATCGTTTGAGTGTGTGTGTTCGAGGTTGTAGACGGTAGCGGTTAATACGGGATCCGAAGATCGCCGTACCACGCGCGAGGGTGGATAGCGGGGCCGAATCCAGCGACGCGGTTGGGTAACAAAGCGGAAAGATGTATTTGGATACAATTTGGTACTATCCGTTTCTACCTGCAGAGCAACGCGAAGACGTCGCGTTCAGTGGATTCAAGAGAACAATCTCTAGATCGTAATTCTCCACCTATTCAGCAAGCTTGGCAGCTGTTTCACCCAAGACTATGATTGTCGCGTATCCATCCAGTAGTATATATCACTGTCTCAGCCGTCCTCCGAGAGGATTTCCGACTTTAAGCTTGACAATTTTTAATTGGGCTCAATAATCAGTCGGTATTGCCCCATCATCTTGCAATCTCTCGATCTCTGTCTCGGAATAACCGAGCTCCTTGAGAACTGCTTCAGTATGCTCTCCAAGTAACGGCGGGGGAGTTTCAAACCCAGTCGTTGCCTCTTCAAAATTAAGCGGGTGTTCAATCACATTGATCTCACCGACAGCAGAATGTTCCAGTTGAGTGATCACATTACGAGATTCAACCTGTTCGTTACAAAGCGCCTCTGTAACACTATGGACAGGGCCAACAGGAAGACCACTCTCAGTAGCAAGTGACTTTACCCATTCATCAGTTGGTTTCTCAGAAAATACTTCAGAAAGTTCTCCCTCCAGTGCTTCCATATGTTCAACACGCTTTGCATTAGTTTCAAACCGGGGATCGGAAGCGAGTTCTGGACGTCCAATCGCTTCACAGAGTTCTTCGAACAGCTTTTGATTTCCACAGGCAACTGCTAGATGACCATCCGCGGTTGGATACGTTTGGTAGGGTGCAAGAACTGGGTCTTTTGTGCCCATACGTTGTGGTGTCTCATCGGCAAAGACTTTGCCTGCTTGCTTTGTTAACCATGGGAGAGTCGCATCAAGCATCCCCAATTCTACCTTTTCCCCTTTACCGGTTCGTTCTCGACGAAATAATGCTCCAACAATTCCAAACGCAGCCCACATCGAGGTGATTAGATCAGTTTGAGGGAGCCCCACTTTGACTCCAGCTCCATCTTCCGGACCTGTGACATCAATTATGCCACTCATCCCTTGGATTAGCAAGTCATATCCTGGTCGTGAAGACCAAGGCCCCGAATCGCCAAATGCGGATATCGAACAGTAAATGACATTTTTATTAATTGAGCGGACAGAATCGTAATCAATACCCAGCTTTTCGGTTGTTCCTGGTCGGAAATTCTCGATAATTACATCTGCGCTTTCAAGCAGATCAAAAAGTACGTGAAGCCCTTCATCGGTTTTTAGGTTCAACTCTATACTTCGCTTATCGTAGTTGACTGTCCAGAAGTATGGAGATTCACCCTCTTCAGTGGCAACTCGGCCGGGTCCACTGTAGTCCTCTACAGGGACAAAGGGGGGACCAGAATGACGACTATCATCGCCCACTGTTGGTCGTTCAATCTTTATGACATCTGCACCATGATTTGCAAGCATCATAGTTGCAAACCCCCCTGATACAAATGTCGTTAAATCAAGTACGGTAATGTCTTGCAATGGCTTGTCATCCGCTTCGACCATACTTTCTAAAATCTTCTAATATACATAAATATTTTGTTTGATTTCAACTATTCCTAACTAATATGTAGAGTGTGCTCTGTTGAATCCACAGAATGCGACGGATAGCGTTGCTCTACAGGCAGTAGCGAAGCGGAAGAGTCGAATCTAGTACCTCCTCACGCACGCTGGAGGCTTCGCAGGTATTTATTTGATCGGAGCAATTCCAACTCATTTCCCCGTGAAGTTGGGGTTTCGGTCCTTTTCTTGTGCGAGTACGCCCTCTTGTGCATCACGAGTTCCGAAACAATGTAATTGTAAATGGGTATGATAGTTCTGAAGCGACTCAAAGTCCTGTATTAGTGCTTTGTGAAGCCCTTCTTTTGATGCTTGAATCGTCAAGTTCGGCCCGCCCACTATCTTCTCCGCTAAGTTGAGTACTTCGTCCTTGAGCTCAGATTCTGCAACGACTTCATCAACAAGGCCCAGCTCAAAAGCCTCCTCGGCGTCGATGATATCGCCAGTATAAATAAGACGTTTGGCATCACTCAATCCAATGTAGGTTGGTAACATAAGAAGGCCACCTAGCGGGCTCATAATTCCAACATCAACGAATCCCCATCCATATAAGGCCTCAGTAGAAGAGATACGGAAATCAGACAACAAAGCAATTTCAATTCCGAGCCCCACAGCAGCACCATTGACTGCACTAATTACTGGGACGGAACATTGAAAAAGATCCTTTGCTAGCGGGAGGAACTTTTCACGTTCTACTTCTAATCGTTCGAAGTCTTCCATCTCGATGAAATCACGAACGATCTGAATATCTCCACCTGCAGAGAATCCATCTCCTTCTCCAGTAATCACAATGACTTCAATTTCCGAGTCCCTTTCATACATTTTGAGTGCTTCATGGAATTCGGCAAGCATCTCTTTATTAAATGCATTCAGGGAGTCTGGACGACTTAGGGTTATTTCGCCAATGCTATTCCTCTCACTAAACGTTCCAGTTTTGATATGCTCCATTCTCGGAACCACTTGTTACGTCTTCTTAGAGGTATATAAAAATTATGTAATATAAATAATATTTTAGCGATATCTCTGTGGGCCGCCGAGCTCGACGATCCGATTCCTGCTAGCAGACCACCAGTAGGAACCTGTGTGTCCACACCGATAGACTTCAATTTAATATCGATTGGAAACTAATAACGTATGACTCGGAGGACTCTGTTGAAACCCTCTCGCAGCCTTGCGGTTTCGGATATCAGCTAGTTTCTGTTGCATCCATCGCGAGTGACTTAGTGAACACCTCTACTAAATGCCAGTTATGAAGGATTTTAACAAAGCCGCTCGGAATTATGTCGTGCACGCAGACCGCGAACACGGTGCTGAAAACAGCACGTGAATACCTAGAGAGGCATTCCAAAAGATCAGCTCACACGGTACTTCCGCGCATTCCAGCTTAGGCGAGGATTCTACCACAAACTCAGACGAAATACCCTCAAACACGCTGTCAAGGAGAATATGTGGAACCAAATTACCTACACAACAGTCTTTTTTGATCCAGCGCGATGCGTTCACTTAGTCTTGCATCGTTGTTACAACTGGATTTTCTGAACTAAGTAGTATCTCCTGTGTCGTGCTTCCGAAGAGAGCTTTACCAACAGGTGACTTTCGACGACCTCCTGCAACCATAAATCTCGGGTCAAGCTCGTCGGCCTCAAGCAAAATCTCTTCTGCACGATCACCAACCCGCCCACGGGTTTCAATCCTTGTGGAGTCAAACTCGTCAAGGTGTATCTCAACTATTTGTTTGGCAATGGTTTTAGCCTTACTAGCTTCCTGTGTGAATGAATAATCATCAAACTCGGAGATCTCTGTCAACGATTTTTTGTATTCCTCAAATTCCTTTTGTGGAATAACGTGCAAAGCGACGAGTTTCTCGTCATATTTTTTAGCGAGATCATACCCTAAAGGAATGGTATTTTTTGAGTGAGCGTCCTCTCTAACTGGAACAAGAATGGACATATTCCGGAATTTATCTGATAGTATAAAAATGTTTGCTTTATTATACCCGATTGTATTTAGTTTCTTGATTTCG
This sequence comes from Halopenitus persicus, assembly GCF_002355635.1. Taxonomy (GTDB): domain Archaea; phylum Halobacteriota; class Halobacteria; order Halobacteriales; family Haloferacaceae; genus Halopenitus; species Halopenitus persicus_A. The sequence continues at coordinate 137,603 of NZ_AP017559.1, forward strand.
CACGTTAGGCACACACTCTGTCGATCTGGTGCAGCAGCTCGTTGATGCTGCGCTTAGGTGGTCAGTCACCGGATTATGTTCTTGTCGACCGTGACTTAATCCGGGTAATAACCCTCTGTAGGCTGTAGGTTATCTTTTCCAATCAATTGTGAGCAGTGGATTAACCCCACACCAAAGCCAGCGAGGAACAAGGCATATTTTGCAACGGAAGCCCGAAAATGCAGCTATATACCGGATTTATTGTCGATCAGAGGCTATCATCACATCACAAACTCTCCGGAAAATTGGACTCAGAGTGAGGTAGTTGAGATCTTGCAGAGGTACTGGCAGCCACGGCCACCTCACTTTTTGATCTCATCTGAATACTGCTTCTGCACAAAGATATAAGTACCAGTAACAGGAGGACAGTAACACACTA